>JADZBR010000191.1 GCA_020852035.1 Caulobacteraceae bacterium | reverse complement strand
CGGCCGAACGCACCGTGTTGGTGGAGGCGTTCTGCTCGTGGTCGGCGTGCAGGATGAAGATGCGGTCCATCGCCTTGGTCAGGACCGGGTTCGGCTTCCAGTCCTCGGCCGGCACCGAGAAGCACATGCGCAGGAAGTTCTCGGCGTAGGAGAGGTCGTTGCGCGGATAGACGAACGGCTGGCCGCGAGAATATTTGAACGCCCGCGCCGCGATCGTCGGCATCTTGGCGATCATCCGGTGGGCCGAGATGATGCGTTGCTGCGGATCATCCACATTGGTCGAGTCGTGGTAGAAGGCGCTCAGCGCGCCGACGGCGCCGACCATGATCGCCATCGGGTGAGCATCCCGGCGGAAACCCTGGAAAAACCTGTCGAACTGCTCATGCACCATCGTGTGATAGGTGATGTTCTTGTCGAACTCCTCGAACTGCCCGGCGGTCGGCAGTTCGCCGTGCAGCAGCAGGTAGCAGACCTCCAGGAAGCTCGACTTCTCGGCCAGCTGGTCGATGGGATAGCCGCGATGCAGCAGGACGCCCTGGTCGCCGTCGATGAAGGTGATCTTGCTTTCGCAGCTGCCGGTCGAGGTGAAGCCCGGGTCGTAGGTGAAGACGTCGGCTTCGGCGTAGAGCTTGCGGATATCGACCACGTCCGGACCGATCGTACCCTTCAGGACCGGCAGTTCGATGGCCTTGCCCGCAATGTTCACCGTGGCCGTTTCGCCCATCTGTCCCGCCTTCCAATGCTCAATGAAACAATCGTTCGCGCAGCGTTATAGCGACTTACCGCACCTGCGAAAGAGCGTCGTCGATCCGGCCAATCGCTTCCTCGTGACCTAGGGACACCATCGCCCCGGCCAGGTCCGGCGCCGGCGAGCCGCCGGAGAGCACCGCGCGCAGGGCGGGACCGAATTTTCCCAGGCCCACGCCTTCGGCTTCGGCGAAGTCGCGCAGTTCGGCCTCCAGGCCCGGCACGTCCCACGACGCCGCGGCCGCAAGTCGCTCGCGCAGGCGCGCCAGCCGCTGGCGGGTCTCCTCGGTGAGCTGCGCCAGGGCTTTCTCGGGCAGTTCCAGCGGACGCGGCTTCAGCGCGAAGACCGTGGCGTCGGCCAGTTCCAGCATGGTCTTCGCCCCGTCGCGCACCAGCGGGATGGTGCGTTGCAGCACCTCGTCGTCGCCGGGGCGCAAAGCCCAGCCGCGGCCGGCGTGGATGTCGGCCGTCAGCTTCGCCAGCCGGCCCGCGTCGGCCTGGCGGATGTAATGGTTGTTGATGTGATTGAGCTTGGCCCAGTCCAGTCGCGCGGGGGCGCTGACCACGTCGGCCACGTCGAACCACTGGATAGCCTGGGCGTCGGAGAAGATCTCGTCGTCGCCATGCCCCCAGCCCAGTCGCGCCAGGTAGTTGCGCATCGCCTCGGGCAGATAGCCCATGTCGTCGAACTCGCTCACCGCCTGCGCCCCGTGGCGCTTGGAGAGCTTGGCGCCGTCCGGCCCGTGGATCAGCGGCAGGTGCGCGAAGGCGGGCAGCTCCCAGCCCATCGCCTGCCAGATCAGGCTCTGGCGCGCGGCGTTGTTCAGGTGATCGTCGCCGCGGATGACGTGGGTCACCCCCATGTCGTGATCGTCCACCACCACTGCGAGGTTGTAGTTCGGCGAGCCGTCGGAGCGCAGCAGGATGAGGTCGTCCAGCTGCCTGTTCTGGAAGCGCACCTCGCCCTTCACCAGATCGCGTACGACGGTGTCGCCCTCCTGCGGGCTCCGGAAGCGCACCACGAAGGGCCGGTTGTCGCCGAGGTCGGCCGCCTGGTCGCGCCAGGGCGAGCGCACCACGCGCCCCTCGGCCCGCGCCAGCTCACGTTCGGCGGCCAGTTCTTCGACCGTCATGTAGCAACGGTAGGCCGCGCCGCGCGCCAGCAGCTCGGCCACCACCTCCCGGTGCCGGTCGGCGCGCTGCGCCTGGAACACCGGCGGCTCATCGGCCTCGAGGCCCAGCCAGGCCATGCCGTCGAAGATCACCTTCACGGCTTCCTCGGTGGAGCGCTCGCGGTCGGTGTCCTCGACGCGGATCAGGAATTTTCCACCCGTATGGCGTGCATAAAGCCAGTTGAACAGCGCCGTGCGTGCGGTGCCTATGTGCATCATGCCGGTCGGCGAGGGCGCGATACGGGTGACGACGGGGCGTTGGGACATAGGCGAAGCGAGCTCTGGCGTGATGGGCGCGCCTCTTAGCACGCGCCTTTCCCGCCTCGCCAGATCACGGGGGGCCTGGCTGGCCGGGCAGGTCGCCCAGCAGGCCGACCGCACACCTCTCTGGACGCCGGTGGCCTATGGCGGGGGCGCGGCGATCTACCTGGCCCTGCGCGTCGAGCCGCCGCTCTGGCCGCTGGCGCTGGCGGCCCTGGCCGCGTTGCTCGGGGCGGCCGTCGCGACGTTCAAGTCGCAGAACCGCGCGGTGACCGCCGGGGCGATCCTGCTGGCCTTCCTCGCCGCCGGCGCCCTCGTCGCCAAGAGCCGCACCCTGCAGGCCGCGGCGCCCCTCGCGCCGGCTGACGAGGCCACGCGGCTCGTCAGCGGCTATGTGCTCGACATCGACAGCCCCGGCGCGGCCGGCCCTCGCGTGCTGATCGCGCCGGTGACGGTCGGCGGCCTGGCCCCGGACGAGACCCCCGAACGCGTGCGCCTCGGCCTGCGCGGCCAGCCGCCGGCGCCCGGCTCGTCGATCGTGGTGCGCGCCCGGCTCAATCCGCCCCCGGGCCCCGCCAGCCCCGGCGCCTACGACTTCGCCCGCGACGCCTACTTCCACGGGATCGGCGGCGTGGGCTTCGCGGTCGGGCGGCCCCGCGAAGCCTACCTGCCCGATCCGCCCTGGCGGCTGGCGGCGACCATGCGGCTGAACGCCATGCGCTGGTCGCTGGCGCAGAAGATCCATGAGCAGACGGGCCCGCGCGCCGGCGGGCTGGCGGCGGCGATGGTCACCGGCCACGAGGCCTTCGTGCCGCCCGAGCAGGTGGAGGCGATGCGCGCTTCGGGGCTGGCGCACCTGATCTCGATCTCCGGCCTGCACATGGCCATCGTCGGCGGCTTCGTGTTCGCGGCCGTGCGGCTGGCGCTGGCCGCCTGGCCGTGGGCGGCGCTGCGGGTCTCCGGCAAGAAGGCGGCGGCCGGCGCGGCCATCGGCGCGACCCTGGCCTATCTGGCGCTCTCCGGCGGCGACGCCCCGGCGGTGCGTGCGGCCGTGACCGCCATCGTCGCCTTCGCCGCCATCCTGGCCGACCGCCGCGCGCTCTCGCTGCGCAATCTGGCGCTGGCGGCCCTGGTCGTGATCACCCTGCAGCCCGAGGCGGTGGCCCAGCCGGGGTTCCAGATGTCCTTCGCCGCCACCGCCGCCCTGGTGGCGCTCGCCGAGGCCTGGCCGCGGCCGGCGCGGGAGATCAGCGTGCCCTGGCCGATCCGCTTCGCCCAGGCGGCCGGCGTCTGGCTGGCGCTCAGCATCGGCGTCTCGCTGGTGGCGGGCCTGGCCACCGGGCCGTTCGCCATCCAGCACTTCAACCGGGTTTCCACCTGGGGCCTGCCGGCCAACCTGGTCGCCGCCCCGATCTCCTCGTTCGTGATGATGCCGGCGCTGGCGATCGGGGCCGTGCTGGCGCCGTTCGATCTCGGCGAGGCGCCGCTGGCGGTCGCGGCGGTCGGCATCGAGGGCATCCTGCGCGTCGCCGAACTGGCCGCCCGTTCGCCGCCGCCGACCCTGACGGTGGCCAGCGCGCCCAGCCTGGCCCTGCCGGTGGCGTTCCTCGGCATCCTGGTGCTCTGCGCCTGGCGCGGGCCGCTCCGCTGGCTCGGCCTGCCGCTGGCGCTGGCGGTGAACCTCTGGCCGCGGCCCGCGCCGCCGGACCTCTGGATCGCCGACGACGGCGGCGCGGTGGCGATCCGGGAGGGGAGGGCGGCGGTTGCCCTGCGCCCGGACGCCAAGGCCTTCGCCCTGGAATTCTGGTCGCGGCGGCGGGCTCTGGCGCTACCGGAGGGGGAAGATACGGCGCAGCGGGATCGGCTCTTCGCCTGCGACCGCTGGTCCTGTGCGCCGTCCGAGGCGGCCGGCGAATGGTCGATCGGCACAGCCTGGAGCAAACGCCTGCCCGACGCCGAGCGGCTGGCCGAACTCTGCCGCGCCGATCTCGTGATCCTGCGGAGCACCTTGACCGCTCCCTGCGCGGCGCCGGCGGTGCTGGACGCCCGCGACTTCGCGCGCGGCGGTTCGGCCGAGCTTTGGCGCACGCCGGAGGGCTGGACGGTCCGCTGGGCGAACGACCTCAGAGGCCGCCGCCCGTGGACGCTCAGTGGTAGCGGCGGATGAGCCCGACGAGGCGGCCCTGCACCTCGACCTGGTCGGGGCCGAAGATGCGGGTCTCGTAGGCCGGGTTGGCCGCTTCCAGCGCGATGGAGGCGCCCTTGCGGCGCAGACGCTTCAGGGTGGCTTCCTCGCCCTGCACCAGGGCGACCACGATCTCGCCGGAGGTGGCGTCGTCGGTGCGCTTGATGACCACATAGTCGCCGTCGAGGATGCCGGCCTGGATCATCGAATCGCCCTGCACCTCGAGCACGAAGTGTTCGCCGGCGCCCAGCATGGTCTCGGGCACCTGCAGGCGGTCCTTCTCGTGCTGGATGGCCGAGATCGGCGTGCCGGCGGCGATGCGGCCCAGCACCGGCAGGTCGCGCACCTCGTTGGCCGCCACCGGCAGCTCCATGCCGCCCCCGCCGCCTTCCACCACCTGCGGGCGGAAGGGCGCGCGGCCGCGGGCCGGAGCCGAAGCGGTGGCCTCCTGCGGCAGCTTGGTGACTTCCAGGGCGCGGGCCCGGTGCGGCAGGCGGCGCAGGAACCCGCGTTCCTCCAGCGCGGTGATCAGCCGGTGGATGCCGGACTTGGAGGCCAGGTCCAGGGCGTCCTTCATTTCGTCGAACGACGGCGAGACGCCCGATTCCTTGATGCGCTCATGGATGAACATGAGCAGCTCG
>JADZBR010000190.1 GCA_020852035.1 Caulobacteraceae bacterium | reverse complement strand
CTCAAGCAGCGGCTTTCCGGCGTCGCCAGCCAGCGGGGCGGCGAGGTGGTGCTGGTCGCCGCCATGGAGGGCCGCGAGATCGAGGTGAAGCTGCCGGGCCGCTTCGCGCTGAACCCCTCGGTGCGGGGGGCGTGGAAGACCGCGCCGGGGGTGCTGCTCGTGGAGGAGATGTGATGGCCCAGCAGACCTACGAGGGCAGCTGCCACTGCGGGGCGGTGGCCTATTCGGTGAAGCTCGATCTCGAGGCGCCGGTGATCGCCTGCAACTGCTCCCACTGCCGGCGAAAGGGCTTCCTGCTGGCCTTCGTGCAGCCCGACGCCTTCGATCTGAAGAAGGGGCGCGAGGCGCTGAGCTAATACCGGTTCAACAAGGAGCAGATCGCGCACCTGTTCTGCGCCACCTGCGGCGTGCAGTCCTTCGCCGAGGGCAAGACCGCGGCCGGCGCCTCGATGGTGGCGGTCAACGTCCGTTGCCTGGAAGGCGTCGATCCGGACGGCCTGACGCTGCAGAAAGTCGACGGGGCGAGCTACTAGACCGCGACGCGCTTGATTTTTCAGGCGTCCCGCCCTACATCGCGCGCCATCACTCACGCAGGCGTTCGGCCGCGTCCGGGGAGACATCCCGGCGTTTCCGTTCCGGTCCCTTCAGCCGAAGGGGTGGCCTGCGGCGGTTCAACCGGAAGAAGGACTAGATAAAGGCTCATGGCCCTGCCCGAATTCTCCATGCGTCAGCTGCTCGAAGCCGGCGCCCACTTCGGCCACCAGACCCACCGCTGGAACCCGAAGATGGCCCGCTACATCTTCGGCGAGCGCTCCAACATCCACATCATCGACCTGTCGCAGTCGATCCCGCTTCTGCACCAGGCCCTGGTGAAGGTGCGCGAAGTGGCCGCCTCGGGCGGCCGCGTGCTGTTCGTCGGCACCAAGCGCCAGGCTTCCGAGCCGGTGGCCCAGGCCGCCAAGCGCTCGGCCCAGTACTACGTCAACCACCGCTGGCTGGGCGGCACCATGACCAACTGGCGCACGGTGTCGGGCTCGATCGCCCGCCTGCGCGAGCTGGACGGCATCCTCGAGGGCGAAGGCCAGAGCCGCTCCAAGAAGGAGCTGCTGCAGCTGACCCGCGAGCGCGACAAGCTGGAACTGAGCCTCGGCGGCATCAAGGACATGGGCGGCGTGCCGGACCTGATGTTCGTGATCGACACCAACAAGGAAGCCATCGCCATCCAGGAAGCCAAGAAGCTCGGCATCCCGGTGATCGCCATCCTCGACACGAACTGCAACCCGGACGGCATCAACTTCCCGATCCCGGGCAACGACGACGCCGCGCGCGCCATCCAGCTCTACTGCGACCTGGTCGCCGACTCCGTGCTGGACGGCCTGGCCGCCGGCCAGTCGGCCGCGGGCGTCGACATCGGCGCCGCCGAGGCGCCGGTCGAGCGCGCCCTGCCGCAGGAATCGGAAACCGCGCCGGAACCGAAGGTCGAGGCCGCCGAGTTCACGGCCGCCGAGCCGGAGACCACCGCGGACGCCGTCGAAGCGTCCGCCGAAGCGCCGGCCGCGGACGAACAGCCGGCCGCCTAAGCACTTTGACGCCGGGCCTTACGCCCGGCCGTCACGACCCTGTCACGGCGGCGCGCCACTGCGGCGCGCTCGCCAACCTATGATCTGAATGGAGCTGACCATGGCGGAAATCACCGCTGCGCTGGTCAAGGACCTGCGCGAAAAATCCGGCGTCGGAATGATGGACTGCAAGAAGGCCTTGCAGGAAACCAACGGCGACATCGACGCGGCCATCGACTGGCTGCGCGCCAAGGGCCTCTCGAAGGCCGCCAAGAAGGCTGACCGCGCCGCCGCCGAAGGGCTGGTGGCCGTGGCCGTGCGGGGCGACGGGGCCGGCATGACCGCCGCCGCTGTCGAGGTGAACGCCGAGACCGACTTCGTGGCCCGCAACGAGCTGTTCCAGACCGCGGCGCGCGAGATCGCCATCGCGGCCCTGGACGTGGCCGACGACGTGACCGCCGTCCAGCAGGCCAAGACCGCCAAGGGCGAGGTCGTGCAGGACGTGCTGACCCATCTGATCGCCACCATCGGCGAGAACATGATGGCGCGCCGGTCCAAGAAGTTCGTCGTCGCCAAGGGTGCGATCGCCTCCTACGTCCACAACGCCATCGCGCCGGACCTCGGCCGGATGGGCGTGCTGGTGGCCATCGAGGGCGAGGGCGACCAGGCCAAGCTCGCCGAAGTCGGCAAGAAGATCGCCATGCACGTGGCGGCGACCAACCCGATGTCGCTGTCGACCGACGATCTCGATCCGGCCGCGGTCGAAAAGGAGAAGGCGATCTTCTCCGAACAGGCCGCCGCCTCCGGCAAGCCGCCGGGCGTGGTCGAGAAGATGGTCGAGGGCCGTCTGCGCAAGTTCTACGAGGAAGTCGTGCTGCTGAAGCAGGCCTTCGTCATGAACCCCGACCAGACCATCGAGCAGCTGGTCGCCGACGTCGCCAAGGAAACCGGCTCGCCGGTGAAGGTGGCCGGCTTCGTGCGCCTGGCGCTGGGCGAGGGCGTGGAAAAGAAGACCGACGACTTCGCCGCCGAAGTCGCGGCGATGACCAACGCCTGATCTGTCGCTAAGACAGCCTTGGGGGCGCGGCGCGTTAGACGCGTCGCGCCCTTGCTGTATCGTGCCCCCGCCCCAGAGTCGCCGAGAAACCCGAAGATGACCGACGCGCCCGTCCAGCCTTACCGCCGCATCCTTCTGAAGGTGTCCGGCGAGGTGCTGATGGGCGACCAGGGGTTCGGCATCGATCCCAAGACGCTGAACGAGGTGGCCGAGGACATCGCCGAGGTCGCCAAGACCGGCATCGAGCTCTGCCTCACCATCGGCGGCGGCAACATCTTCCGGGGGCTGTCGCTGGCGCAGGGCGGCATGGAGCGGGCTCAGGCCGACTACATGGGCATGCTGGGCATCGTCATGAACGCGCTGGCCCTGCAGGCGGCGCTGGAGAAGATCGGCGTCTACACCCGCGTGCAGTCGGCGATCCCGATGGACGCGGTCTGCGAGCCCTATATCCGCCGCCGGGCTCTGCGGCACATGCAGAAGGGCCGGGTGGTGATCTTCGCCGCCGGCATCGGCCAGCCGTTCTTCACCTCCGACACCGCCGCGGCCCTGCGCGCGGCCGAAATGAACTGCGATGCGCTGTTCAAGGGCACCAGCGTCGATGGCGTCTATACGGCCGACCCGAAGAAGGACGCTTCGGCGACGCGCTATGACAAGCTCGGCTATCAGGAAGTGCTGGCCAGGGACCTGCGCGTCATGGACGCCTCGGCCATCAGCCTGATGCGCGACAACAAGATCCCGATCGTCGTGTTCTCCATCCGCGAGCGCGGCAACTTCGCCAAGGTGCTGAAGGGCGAAGGCGTCCACACCACGATCGCCTGACGACAAGAAGAAGGAGCCAAGCATGGCCACCGCCGAAAAGCCCGTCCTCGCCCGCTACCGCGACCGCATGGACAAGGCCGTCGCCGCCCTGAAGGAGGAGTTCGGCTCGCTGCGCACCGGCAGAGCCTCGGCCAGCCTGCTGGACCAGGTGCATGTGGAGGCCTACGGCGCCAACACCCCGCTGAACCAGGTGGCGGCGATCAGCGTGCCCGAGCCGCGCTCGATCAGCGTCAATGTCTGGGACCGCGGCCTGGTGGTCTCGGTGGAGAAGGCGATCCGCAATGCGGGGCTGGGGCTCAATCCCGTGGTCGAGGGCCAGATGCTGCGCATCCCGATCCCGCCGCTGACCGAGGATCGCCGCAAGGACCTGGCCAAGGTCGCCGGCAAATACGCCGAGCAGCAGCGCATCGCCGTGCGCAACGTGCGCCGAGACGCCAACGACGACCTGAAGAAGGCCGAGAAGGACCACGTCATCAGCCAGGACGAGCAGAAGAAGATGGAATCCGAGGTCCAGAAGATGACCGACGAGGCCATCAAGCGCGTCGACGAGGCCTTGAAAGCCAAAGAGCAAGAGATCATGCAGGTTTAGGCGCCTAAGTTCGCGCCCCAAGGTAGCTCATGACCTTCGCCGCCAGCCCATCGAAGCTCGAAGCGCCGCCCGCGCCGCTGGCGCAGACGGGCCTGCACGTGGCCATCGTCATGGACGGCAACGGCCGCTGGGCCAAGCGCCGGGGCCTGCCGCGCACCCTGGGGCACAAGGCCGGCGTCGATGCGCTGAGGCGCACGGTGCAGGCGGCGCCCGACTTGGGCGTGGGCTGCCTGACGATCTTCGGCTTCTCGACCGAGAACTGGAGCCGCCCGGAGGCCGAGGTCAGCGAACTGATGGCCCTGCCGCAGCGCTATTTCGAGACCGATCTCGACCGGCTGGACCGCGAGGGCGTGCAGGTGCGGGTGGTGGGCTCGCGCGAGCGGCTGTCGCCGGACCTCTGCCGGATCATCGACGAGGCCCAGCGGCGCACGGCGGGGAACGACCGGTTTATCCTGCAGGTCGCCTTCAACTATGGCGGCAGGGCCGACATCGTGCAGGCGGCCAAGCGCTTCGCCGAGGATGTGGCCGCCGGCCGCGCGCGGCCCGAAGCGCTGACCGAGGAGCTGTTCGAGGGCTACATCTCGTCCGCCGAGGTGCGGGCGCCCGACCTGATCATCCGCCCGTCGGGCGAGCAGCGGCTCTCCAACTTCTTCCTCTGGCAGGCGTCCTACGCCGAGTTCGTGTTCCAGAACGTGCTGGGGCCCGATTTCGGGGGCGAGCACCTGAAGGCGGCGAGCGAGGAATACAGGACGCGCGACCGGCGGTTCGGCGGGCTCGGCGGCGATGGCGG
>JADZBR010000189.1 GCA_020852035.1 Caulobacteraceae bacterium | reverse complement strand
TCAGACCCGCCGCCTGGCCGAGCTGGGCTTTGACGGCGTCGCCGCCGAGCCGCTGTCCGGCGACCTGCTGCCCCGCCTGCGCGACGCGGCCTGGGCGCTGCTGGCGGCGGATGCGCTGGGCGCCTGCGACGTGATGATCGAGAAGGCCGTAGCCTACGCCCAGGAGCGCAAGCAGTTCGGGCGGGTGATCGGCTCGTTCCAGGCGGTGAAGCACATGTGCGCCGAGATGGCCGCCGACCTCGATCCCTGCCGCAGCCTCGTCTGGTACGCCGCCCACGCCGCGGCCGAGAGCCCGGAGGAGGCGCCGATGATGGCCGCGCTCGCCAAGAGCCACCTCGCCGAAGTCGGCCAGGGTGTCGCCCGCACCGCCACCGAGGTGCACGGCGGCATGGGCTTCACCGACCTGATGGGCCTGCACTTCTGGTTCAAGCGCATCGGCTGGAACCGCCAGGCGCTCGGCGGGCCGGAACTGGTGCGGGCCTATGCGGCGCGGCTGGAGGGGCTGGCGGCCTGATCCCCACTCCGCTCATCCCCGCGAAAGCGGGGACCCAGTTCTGTCCAGCGAGCGCTTTGCCCTTCGATAAAAAGCCTGGGTTCCCGCTTTCGCGGGAATGGTCGGAAATCGAGTTAGGCCAGCGCTTCCGGCGCCACCGCGTAGTCCCGCGAGCAATACTCGCACTTCACGTGGATCTTGCCGTCCGGCTCGACCATCTCGGCCCGCTCCTCGGCGCCGAACGAGCGCAGCACCGTCTCGATCCGCTCCTGCGAGCAGCGGCAGACGGCAGCCAGCGCCTTGGCGTCCTCCATCCGCACCCCGTCCTCGTGGAACAGGCGATAGAGCAGCCGGTCGGCCGGCAGGGTGGGGTCGAGCAGCTCGTCCTCGCCGATGGTCTCGAAGAAGGCCTGGGCGCGGGTCCAGGCGTCGTCCGTCGAGCCGCGCGCATCGTCGGCGGCGATGTACTGCACCAGCATCCCACCGGCCCGCCAGTGCTCGCCCTGGCCGACATCGGCGCGGCCGACAGCCAGGCGCACGCGGGTCGGCACCTGTTCGGACTGGGCGAAATACTGCTCGGCGCAGAGCGCCAGGGTCTCGCCCTCGATGGCGGTGACGCCCTGATAGCGGTCCATGTCCGGGCCCTGGTCGATGGTCATGATGAAGACCCCGTCGCCCAGCAACGAACGCGCGCCCGGCCGCGCGAAGCCCTCGGCCGCCCTGGCCACCTCCGCCTCGTCGAACCGGCAGTAGCCGCGCAGCGTTCCGGCGGTGTCGTAGTCGGCGACCACGTAGCGCACCGCGCCCTGGCCCTGCGCCTGCACGATCAGCCGGCCCTCGAACTTCAGCGACGAGCCCACCAGGGCGGCGAGCGCGCAGGCCTCGCCGAGCAGGTTGGCCACCGGCCCGGGGTAGTCGTGGGCGGCCAGCACCTCGTCGACCACCGAGCCCAGCCGCACGATGCGGCCGCGCACGGGCTGGTTCTCGATCTGGAAGGCGGCGACGAGGTTGTCGGCGACGGTCTGGAGGTCGGAGGTCATGGGCGCGCTATGTAGGAAGCGAGGACGACGTTTTCACCCTTCTCCCCTTGCGGGAGAAGGTGGCCCGCGAAGCGGGTCGGATGAGGGGTCGAAGATCATCGACGCCTCGAAAGCGTCTAGGCCGGGCGCGGATGAGCGGTCTGAGAGACCCCTCATCCGGCGCTCCGCGCCACCTTCTCCCGCAAGGGGAGAAGGGAACTCAGCCGATCTTCCCGAAGCACCAGGCAAGGATCGACTTCTGGGCGTGGATGCGGTTCTCGGCCTCGTCCCAGACCAGCGAGCGGGGGCCGTCGATGACCGCGTCGGTCACCTCCTCGCCGCGGTGCGCCGGCAGGCAGTGCAGGAACACCGCGCCCGGGCCCGCCTCCCCCATCAGCTTTTCGTCGACCTGGAAGGGCTCCAGCGCCTCGATGCGCTCGTCGTGGTCGACGTCGCCCATGGAGACCCAGGTGTCGGTGATCACGCAGTCGGCCCCGCGCACCGCCTCGCGCGGGTCGTCGGTCATCTCCACGCGGCCCTGCTCCTGGGCGGCGCGGGCGAGGTCGACGAGGTCGGGGTGATAGATCGGCGGGCAGGCGATGTTCAGCTTGTAGCCGAGCTTGGGCGCGGCATGGATGAAGCTGGCGCAGACGTTGTTGCCGTCGCCCACCCAGGCGATCGTCTTGCCGGTGACCGGCCCGCGGTGCTCCTCGAAGGTGAGGATGTCGGCCAGGATCTGGCAGGGGTGGCTTTTGTCGGTCAGGCCGTTGATCACCGGGATGGTGGAGGCCAGCGCCAAGCGCTCGACCTCCTCGTGCTCGATGGCGCGGATCATGATGGCGTCGACCATGCGCGAGAGCACCTTGGCGGTGTCCTCGATGCTCTCGCCGCGGCCGAGCTGCATGTCGGCGGCGGTGGAGATGATCGCGCTGCCGCCCAGCTGGCGGATGGCGGCGTCGAAGGAGAAGCGCGTGCGGGTGGAGTGCTTCTCGAAGATCATCGCCAGCACCCGGTCCTTGCCGGGGGCGTCGGCGTCGACCGCGCCCTGCGGCCAGCCGCGGCGGGCGGCCTTGCGCGCAGCGGCGTCGTCGAGGATGGCGCGCAAGGTCGCGCCGTCGAGCCGGTGGAGGTCGAGGAAGTGTCTCGGTTGGGTCGTCATGACCGCTTTCCCATTTCCCGGTCATCCCCGCGAAAGCGGGGACCCAGGTGTTTTATCGAAGAGCGCCGGCGTTTCCGTGAAACCAAAAAAGCCTGGGTTCCCGCTTTCGCGGGAATGATCGGAAGGGAGGGAACGCTGGCGCGAACGGCTAAAGGTCAGGCCGCCAGTTTTCGTCGCGCGGCCTCGCAGGCGCGCTCCAGTTTCTCGACGGCCTCGCGGGCTTCCTCGAGGGTGAGGGTGAGCGGCGGGAGCAGGCGCACGCAGTTGTCGCCGCCGCCAGCCACCAGCAGGCGCTCGTCGCGCGCCAGCTGCATGAACTCGCGGTTGTTGGCAGCCAGCTTGATACCGATGAGCAGGCCCTTGCCGCGGATATCCACCACCACGTCGGGGAAGCGCTGCTGCAGGCCGGCCAGCTGCTGGGTGAAATAGCCGGCCACCTCGCGCACGTGCGCCTGCAGCTCCGGCTTGATCAGCTCCTCGAACGAGGCCTTGCCCACCGCCATGGCCAGCGGGTTGCCGCCCCAGGTGGAGCCGTGCGCGCCGACGTTCATGCCGCTGCCGGCCTCGGCCGTCGCCAGGCACGCGCCGACCGGGAAGCCGCCGCCCAGCGCCTTGGCCAGGCACATGATGTCCGGCTGCGCCGCCGAGGCGTACTCGTGGGCGAAGAGCTTGCCGGTGCGCGACAGGCCGCACTGGATCTCGTCGTAGATCAGGAGCGCGCCATGCTCGTCGCAGAGCGCGCGCAGGCGGTTCAGGTCCTCCGCCGGCAGCGAGCGGGCGCCGCCCTCCCCCTGCACGGGCTCGATGATCACCGCGGCGGTGTTCGGGCCCATCATGGCGGCGAGCCCGTCCATGTCGCCGAAGGTCGCCTGCAGATAACCGGGCAGTCGCGGGCCGAAGCCCTCCAGGTAGCTGGCGTTGCCCGAGGCGTTCACCGCCGCATAGGTGCGGCCGTGGAAGGAGCCGTCGAAGCCGATGATGTCGATCTTCTCAGGCCGCCCCTTCGAGGCGTGGTAGCGGCGCGCCACCTTCAAAGCGAGCTCGATGGCCTCGGCGCCGGAGTTGGTGAAGAACACCTCGTCGGCGAAGGTGTTGTCACAGATCAGCTTGGCCAGCGCCTCCTGGCCCGGGATGCGGAAGACGTTGGAGACGTGCCAGATCTTCTGGGCCTGCTCGGTCAGGGCGGCGACCAGCTTGGGGTGCGCGTGGCCCAGCGCGTTGACCGCGATGCCGGCCATGCAGTCGAGATACTCCTCGCCCTCGGCCGTCCAGCATCGCGCGCCCTCGCCTCGCTCGAACGCCAGCGGGGCGCGGTTGTAGACGCCCATGATGTGATCGCTGGGAACGACGGCGGCGGCGGTTTCAGCCACGACTGGACCCTCCAAAAGGCAAACGCCCCCGCCGCGGGGCGACGGGGACTGGAAGGCTTGGCGTTCTCGTCGGGATGGGGGGGAAAGTCAATGTGGACTGATCGCTTGCGCGCTCATCAGTTTTGCAGTGTGGGAAGCGTGACGCGGACGCCGCATTCAAGGCAGCGGCATTTGGTAGTTGGAAATGAGGCAGAGGGTGCCGATATTCCACTCTGGCCCCCATTTCATGAGCAGGCGCCCTTTAGTCCAACTGAATGACTGCACGATTCGTGGAGCCTTTTGTCCGGACGCCGCGTAGAGCCCGCTGACCTGCCCCCTTCCTGATCCCTCGGTTTGAGTGAGAGTCCGTCACCTAGAGGAGACGGACGTGAAGAAGAGCAGGTTCAACGAGGCGCAGATCATCGGCGTGCTGCGGGAGCAGGAGGCCGGGAGCCCGACGGCGGAGGTGTGCCGCCGGCACGGGATCAGCGAGCAGACCTTCTACCGCTGGAAGGCCACGTACAGCGGGATGAGCGTGTCGGACGCCCAGAAGCTGAAGACGCTGGAGGATGAGAACCGGCGGCTGAAGAAACTGCTGGCGGAGTCGATGCTGGACGTGTCGGCGCTAAAGGACCTTCTGGGAAAAAACTGATCGGGCCTGCAGCGCGCCGTGAGGCCGTGCTTCGCCTGATGGCGGAGCGCGGCTT
>JADZBR010000188.1 GCA_020852035.1 Caulobacteraceae bacterium | reverse complement strand
TCCTCGGGATCGCCGTCGGCGAGATAGCGCAGGGCGAGGAGCTCCTCGCGGGTCTTGCGGCCGCTCTCCTTGGCGTAAAGCTCGTGCTGGCGTTCGACGTAGCGGGCGGCCAGGGCGTTGAGCGCGGCGCGCTTTTCCACCAGGCGTTCAGCCCGCGCGCCGTCGGCCCCGCCCTCGCGGCGCATCTCGGCGATGCGCAGTTCGAGGTCGCGCAGGCCCATTTCCTCCAGCAGCCGGCGCGTGAACCGCGGGCGCTGGGTGGAGAGGCGGATTTCGCTGACGTTCGCGCGGCCGGCGGCCGCTTCCATCAGCTGGGCCAGGCCCGCCTGGTCGTCGGCCAGCAGCATGTCGGCGAGGGTGCGCGGGGTCTCACCCTCGGCCTGGTCGGAGGCGCCGCCGCCGGAGGGGGCGAAGTCCTCGCGCTGGAAGAAGGTCTCGAAGGTCTCGTCGAACCGCATCACCTCCAGCTCGGTCTTGGCCAGAGTGGCGCAGAGCGCGTCCTTGAAGAGCGCGCGGTCGCCATAGCCGATGGCCGCCACCGCCTGGTGGGCGTCGATGGCCTCGGCCGGCGTCACCTGCACGTCCGCCGAGCGCAGGGCGCGCAGGAAGTCCTCCAGCTGGCGTTGCACGGCGGTGCTACGCCGCTGCGGCGCGCAGGAGTTCGCCGACCTGCGGCTCGACGGCGGCGATGTCCTGCTCGAACTTCAGGATCACGTTGAGCGTCTCGCGGACCATCTCCGGATCCAGGCTGTCGGCGTGCAGCAGGACGAGCGCGCGGGCCCAGTCGACGGTCTCGGAGATCGAGGGCGCCTTGCGAAGGTCGAGGGTCCGCAGGTGCTGCACGAAACCCACCAGCCTGGCGGTCAGCGCCGCCTCGATGCCGGGCACGCGGGTGGCGACGATGCGCTCCTCCAGCTTGGCCTCCGGCAGCGGGATGTGCAGGTGCAGGCAGCGGCGCTTCAGGGCGTCGCCCAGGTCGCGCACGTTGTTGGAGGTGAGGAAGACCAGCGGCGGGGTGGTCGCCTTCACCACGCCGATCTCGGGGATCGAGGCCTGATAGGCGGAGAGCACTTCCAGCAGGAAGGCTTCGAAGCTCTCGTCCGACTTGTCGATCTCGTCGATCAGCAGGACGCAGCCGGCGTCGCTGCGCAGCGCCTGGAGCAGCGGGCGCGGTTCCAGGAAGGGCTCGGAGAAGAAGAAGTCGCCCATGCCGTGGAGGTGCTCCATGGCGTCCTCGAGGGTCTCCGCCTTGGCCATCTCGGCGCCCATGCGGTCCTTCAGGATCTGGGTGTAGAGCAACTGTTTGCCGTACTTCCACTCGTAGAGGGCCTTGGATTCGTCCAGGCCGTCGTAGCACTGCATGCGGATCAGCGGCAGGCCGGTGAGGGCGGCGGTGGAGAGCGCCAGCTCGGTCTTGCCGACGCCGGCGAAGCCCTCGACCAGCAGGGGCTTTTGCAGGTGCATCGACATGTAGAGCGCGGTCGCGATGCGGTGCGAGGCGATATAGCCGACGCTGGCCAGGCCCTCGATGACGGCGTCGACGGAAGCGAACTGGGCGGACGCGGGCAGGCCCGCGGGCGGCGTGGTGCTCAAAGGATCAGGCTTTCAAATCAGGACGGGCAGGATAATGCCGCCAATGTGACAGGGCGGGGGGGATCAGGGCAAATCGTTTCGCGTGTGTGGCTCGGCGGCCCTTGCAAACCGGGGTTCGCAAGTCCCAACTAGAGGCTGCCTGTCGCCGCCAGCCTGGGAGAAAGCCGAAATGGGCGTCACCGTCCGCAACGCCGTCGTCCAGAACGGCCAGAACACGGTCGCCTCCGCGCATTTCGTGGCCGCCCAGGGCCTCAGCAACGCCGACAAGGTGGCCGCTTTCGCGGCCCTGGTGGAACACGCCGCCCAGTGCCTCGACTTGCCGCACAAGGGGCCGGCGGCGGCCGAAATCCTCTACCAGATCGCCGACGACCGGGCGGGTGCGGCGGAGATCAAGTTCACCCCTCGCCCCGAGGGTGAGGTGGCCGGCCTGCCCAGGCCCTTCGACCCGAAGTCGCTGCTCCGGCGGCGCATCGCGCAAGGCGTGCTGTTCGCGCTCGCCGCCTTCGCCGCCGGCGCCTTCATCGCCGAGATGGCGCCCGGCCTGGTCGGCCGCTAGAGTTCCCGCCGCGGGGGGCGGGAGGACGACATGACCGGCCCGGCCGATCCGCCGCCGCAGGAAGTTTCCAAGCGAGTCGTCGTCGACCCTGCCGACGTCACCATGCCCGGCGAGCGCGACGCGCCGCTGAACCGGCACGTGATGGCGGCGATCACCTTTTCCAGCCTGCTGGTCGGCGGGTTCCTGGTCCTGGTCGCCCTACTGCTGCTGATCAACGCCGTGGTCGGTCATTGAATCGGTATGGCGCTTGCGCGCCGCGCGGATGGGTCTAGGACAGGGCCTTATTGATAGCTGATTTTGTGACGTGAGCGCCCGCGCATTTCGGGCGAGGGCAAGTTGGACAAGACCGTGGAACCCGTGTCCGGGGAGGACGCCGAGGCCGCTTACGAAAAGTTCGTCTGGGACAACCTGAGGCGCAACTACGCGGGCCACTACCTGCACGGCATGCTGGGCATGACCGGCTTTCGGATCATGGGCGCGCCGACCTTCCTGCCGGCCTACATCCACTCGATTTCCGGTTCGGACTTCATCGTCGGCCTGGCGCTGGCGCTGCAGCAGCTGGGCGGCATCGTCTCGCCGCTCCTGGGCGCCTCGCAGATCGAACACCGCAAGAAGGTGCTGCCGATCTCGATCTTCCTGGGCACCGGCATGCGGCTGCCCATGCTGGGCATCGCGATCGCCGCCTGGACCCTGACCGGCGAGTGGCTGATCGGCATGACCATGCTGATGCTGCTGATCATGGGCTTCTTCTCGGGCGCCCAGCGGGTGGCCTTCCAGATGCTGCTGGCCAAGGTGATCCCGATCAGCCGGCGCGGCCGCCTGCAGGCGTGGCGCAACGTGACGGGCGGGGCGGTGGCGGCGGGGCTTTCGTTCCTGGCCGGCAAATATCTTCTGGAGCAGAACGCCTTCGGCAACGGCTACGCCACCACCTTCGTGCTGGTGTTCATCCTGACCAGCGCCGGGCTGACCGCCCTTCGCCTGCTGATGGTCGAGCCGGAGCCGCCGACCGTGCGGGCCCAGACCCGGCTGCGCGAGCGGATGAAGGATCTCCCGGCGCTGCTCTCCAGCGACCGGGACTTCATGTTCTTCATGATCGTGCTGGTGTTCGGCGTGGCCGGGCGGATCGCCGCGCCCTTCTACATCCTCTACGCGGCCTCCTCGATCGAACTGACCGGCGCCAACATCGGGTTGCTCTCGCTGGCCTATCTGGGCGCCGACACGGCGACGAACCTGATCTGGGGCTACACCGGCGACAAGATGGGCTTTCGCGCCACCTTCATCGCCGCCCTGGCCATCTGGATCGCCGGCACCATCGTGCTGCTCAACGCCGCCGGCATCTGGCCGATCTTCGGGGCCTTCTTCCTGATCGGGGCGGCGCAGTCGGGCTACATGATGAGCGCCAGCACGATGGTGCTGGAGTTCGGCGACCGCGACGACATGCCGATGCGCCTGGGACTTGTCGCCACCGTCGAAGGCGTGATGGCGTCGGCCGGGCCGCTGCTGGGCGGGCTCTTCGCGACCGGGGCAGGCTATGCGGCGCTGTTCATCGCCACCACGGTCTCGCAGGTGCTGGCGCTGGTGCTGCTGATCGCCAAGGTGAAGGACCCGCGCAGCCGGCGGGCGGAGGCCGATCAGCAGGTTTGACTCCGCGCCGGCCGGAAGGTTGGGTTGCTTGCAAAAGCAAGCCAGAGGAAACGCCCCCGATGATCCCCGGCCTGATGCAGACCACCCCGCTGCTGACGACCTCCATCCTGAACTTCGCCGAGGCGGCCCACCCGCGCCGCGAGATCGTCTCGCGGACGGTGGAGGGGCGCATCCATCGCTACGACTACGCGGGCCTGGCCGAGCGCTGCCGCAAGCTGGCCAACGCGCTGACAAAGATGGGCGTGGCGTCCGGCGACCGGGTGGCGAGCCTGGCCTGGAATACCCACCGGCACCTGGAGCTGTTCTACGCCGCGCCCGGGATCGGGGCGGTGCTGAACACGGTCAACCCGCGGCTGTTCGACGAGCAGATCGTCTACATCATGGAGCATGCGCAGGCCCGGGTGCTGTTCTACGACGCCACTTTCGCTCCGCTGGTCGAGCGGCTGGCGGCGCAGATGCCGAGCGTCGAGCGCTTCGTGCTGCTGGCCGATGAGGACGGCCACCAGCCCGGCGCGGTGGGCGCGGAGAACTACGAGGCGTTGATCGCCGGCGAGCCCGACACCTTCGACTGGCCGGTGTTCGACGAGAACGCCGCCAGCTTCCTCTGCTACACCTCCGGCACCACGGGCGACCCGAAGGGCGTGCTCTACTCCCACCGCGCGGTGGTGCTGCAGGCGATGGCCGAGGGGCTGGCCAGCGCGTTCGGGTTCACGGCCTTCGACGTGGTGATGCCGTGTTCGTCGCTCTACCACGCCACCGCCTGGGGCCTGCCGTTCGCCGCCCCGATCAACGGCTGCAAGCTGGTGCTGCCGGCCGAGAAGATGGACGGCGCCTCCCTGCAGGAGCTGATCGAGGGGGAGGGGGTCACCTTCTCCGGCGGGGTGCCGACCATCTGGACCATGTACCTCGACTATCTGAAGAAGACCGGCGGCTCGACCGGGACCTTGCAGCGGGTGGTGGTCGGCGGCTCGGCCGTGCCGCTGGCGATGGCCGAGAGCTTCAAGACCGACCACGGCGTGCAGGTGCTGCAGATCTGGGGCATGACCGAGACCTGCCCGCTGGGCGTCATCGCCACCCCGACCCCGGCGCTGGCGGAACTGGGCCAGGAGGCGCTCGACCAGGCGATCTGGACCCGCCAGGGGCGGCTGCAGTTCGGCATCGAGCTGAAGATCGTCGACGACGACGGGAACGAGGCGCCGCACGACGGCGAGACCTCCGGCGCCCTGATGGTGCGCGGGCCGTGGACCATCCAGCGCTATTTCCGCCAGGAGGCTGACGTCGCCGACGCCGACGGCTGGTTCGACACCGGCGACATCGCCACCCTCGACGAGTTCGGCTTCATGCGGATCACCGACCGCAAGAAGGACGTCATCAAGTCCGGCGGCGAATGGATCAGCTCCATCGACCTGGAGAACGTCGCCGCCGGCTGCCCGGGCGTGAAGGTGGCCGCGGTGGTCGGGGTGCCGCATCCCAAGTGGGAGGAGCGGCCGGTGCTGGTGATCGAGACCCACGAGGGGGCCAATGTCACGGTCGACGGGGTGATCGAGTTCCTGACCCCGCGGGTGGTGAAGTGGTGGCTGCCCGACGCGGTCGAGTTCGGCGCCGTCCCGATGACCGCCACCGGCAAGATCGACAAGAAGTGCCTGCGCGCAGCCTACAAGGACCGGCTGATGGCGTGAGCCGGCGCCTTTCGCCGGGGTCGCCGGCGAGGTTGGGGAGGGGTGCGGAGCGCCGGGCCTCGCCCGGAGCGATGGGAATAATAACCGTTTCGGCGAAGATCGAACGCTCCGCGCCGGCCGTTGGCTTTCAGCTTCCGGTTGGCGGCTCTGTTAGAGCCTAGCCGGAGCGCCGAAGGCGGGCGGGCCTCCTCGGCGGGAGGTCCCGGACTGGAGAGGTTTCCACCCTCTCCCTGCAGCTCGAACGGCCAGGGGTCGCGATCGCCCGCGGCCGCTCACGAAGTCGGTAGGGGCGGGTCTGCCTATGTGACCGCGACTGGCGCCGCCGAACGTCCCGCTCGACCGACACCCCACCGCCGCTTCGGGCCGGATCCGTGGGCGCCCTCCCCTGCGATGGGGTGACGGAGAGTATGGGGCAGGCT
>JADZBR010000187.1 GCA_020852035.1 Caulobacteraceae bacterium | reverse complement strand
TGCGCGCGCCGTTGCAGGGCACGGTCATCGGCGTCGCCGTCGCGGCGGGTCAGTCGGTGCGGGCCGGCCAGCCCCTGTTCGTCATGGAATCCATGAAGATGGAGCATGTGATCGCCGCCGAGTTCGCCGGGATCGTGCGGGAGGTGACGGTCGGCGAGGGCGACACCGTGTTCGAGGACCACCCGCTGGCGTTTCTGGAGGAATCCGGGACGGCCGAAAGCGGCGCGGCGGCGGAGGCGGCGGTCGACCTCGATCTGATCCGCCCCGACCTCGCCGAAGTGCTGGAACGCCATCGCCTGACCCTCGACGAGGCGCGGCCGGACGCCGTCGCGCGCCGCCGCAAGACCGGCCAGCGCACCGCCCGCGAGAACATCGCCGACCTCTGCGACGAAGGCAGCTTCGTCGAATACGGCCCGCTGGTGGTCGCCGCGCGCCGGCGGCGCAACACGATGGACGAGCTGATCGCTCAGACGCCGGCCGACGGCCTGGTCATGGGCCTGGGATCGGTGAACGGCGCGCTGTTCGGCGAGGACAAGGCCCGCGCGGCGATCATGTCCTACGACTATACGGTGCTGGCCGGCACCCAGGGGGCGCACAACCACGAGAAGCTCGACCGGATGAGCGAGGTGGCCCTGAAGTGGCGGCTGCCCACTGTCTTCTTCACCGAGGGCGGGGGAGGGCGTCCCGGCGACACCGAGGGCGGCGGCTTCACCCGCGGCTTCGAGTTCTGGGGCCGGCTTTCCGGCGCCGTGCCGCTGGTGGGGATCAACTCCGGCCGATGCTTCGCCTGCAACGCGGAGATCCTCGGCTGCTGAGACGTGATCATCGCCACCAAGGATTCCGCGCTCGGGATGGGCGGGCCGGCGATGGTGGAGGGCGGCGGGCTGGGCGTCTTCCGGCCCGAGGAGATCGGCCCGATCAAGGTGATGCAGGAGAACGGCACCATCGACGTGCTGGCCGAGGACGAGGCCGACGCCGTGCGCCTGGCCAGGCAGTACCTGTCCTACTTCCAGGGGCCGCTGGCCGACTGGACCTGCGAGGACCAGCGCCACCTGCGCCATGTGATCCCGGAGAACCGCCTGCGGGTCTACGACATCCGCAAGCTGATCGCCCTCCTGGCCGACACCGGCTCGGTGCTGGAGCTTCGGCCCAGGTTCGGGCGGGCGATGGTGACCGCCTTCATCCGCATCGAGGGCCGCCCGCTCGGCCTGATCGCCAACAACCCGCACCACCTGGGCGGCGCCATCGATTCCGACGCCTCGGACAAGGCCGCGCGGTTCATGCAGCTGTGCGAGGCGTTCGACATCCCGATCCTGTCGCTCTCCGACACGCCGGGGAACATGGTCGTGCCGGAGGCGGAGAAGACCGGCCTGATCCGCCACTGTTCGCGGCTGTTCGTGATCGTGGCCAACCTGACGGTGCCGATCTTCTCGGTGATCCTTCGCAAGAGCTATGGCCTGGGCGCCATCGCCATGACCGGCGGCAGTTACCAGGCGTCGATGTTCGCGGTCGCCTGGCCGACCGGCGAGTTCGGCGGCATGGGCCTGGAGGGCTCGGTCAAGCTCGGCTACCGCAATGAGCTGGCGGCCATCGAGGACCCGCACGCCCGCAAGGCCAAGTTCGACGAGATGGTCGCCGCGGCCTATGCGCGTGGCAAGGCGATGGCGCGGGGGACGAGCCCGTCGCTGGACGACGTGATCGACCCGGCCGAGACCCGGCGCTGGGTGCTGGCGGGCCTGAAGGCGCAGCCGCCGATCCCGCCGCGCACAGGCAAGAAGCTCGCGTGGATCGACAGCTGGTAGCGGCTCGGAGGTGTGATCGCGGGTTCGTCCTGCGTGGTTCGAGACGCGCTGCGCGCTCCTCACCATGACTAGTATCTGTGCTGACTTGGTCATCCTGAGGGCCCGCGGAGCGGGCGTCTCGAAGGACGCAGGGCGGGGCCGCGACGAAACCGCGTGAGCCTATCCGGCGGCGCCGCCGCCCGTCTTGAGCCGCCCGCCCGGCGCGTGGAAGTGCGCCACCAGCCGCCGTTCGCCCGGGTAGGTCAGGCGCACATGGGTGACCACCGCCCCGCCATGCCAGCTCCGGCGGTCGTCGCGCAGGCAGGCCGAGCCCTCGGCGATGTCCAGGCGGGCGGCGATCGCGGGGTCGGCGTTCAGGGCCAGGATGTGGTGCTCGGCGTCGGTCCAAGGGAGCAGGGCCTGCAGCCAGGCGCCGGGGGGCTCGTCGTCGAAGGCTTCGGCGCGCGCCTCGGGGGCCGACTTCAGATTGATGATCCGCTGTTCCAGCGCGAAGGGCGCCTCGTCGGCGCGGTGCAGAACCTCGAGGGCCAGGATCAGCGTTCCGGCGCGCACGCCGAGCTGTTCGGCCTCGGCGGGATCGGCGTTTCGTTCGCTGCGCGACAGCACCTCGAACCGATAGGATCGGCCCAGCGCGCGCACCTCGCTGGGAATGCTGTGAATGCGCAGCGTCGTTTCCTGAGGCTGTGGGCGGGCGACGAAGGTCCCAGCGCGGCGCCGGCGCGTGACGAGGCCGGCCTCGGCCAGGCCGGCGACCACCTTCGACACCGTCATCCGCGCGCAACCGAACTCCTCGGCCAGCTGCATCTCCGACGGCAGGCGGTGGCCCGGCGGCCACTCGCCGGAGACGATGGCGCTTTCCAGCCGCTCGCGGATCTCCACGTAGCGCGGCACCGGCCGCGCCCGCGCGGTCATCCGAGGATGCCCGGCAGGTCGAGCTGCTTCTCCCGCGCCACGGCCAGGGCGATGTCGTAGCCGGCGTCGGCGTGGCGCATGACGCCGCTGGCCGGGTCGTTCCAGAGCACGCGGGCGATGCGCCGGGCCGCGGCCTCGGTCCCGTCGCAGACGATAACCATGCCGGCGTGCTGCGAATAGCCCATGCCGACCCCGCCGCCGTGGTGCAGCGACACCCAGGTGGCGCCCGAGGCGGTGTTGAGCAGCGCGTTCAGCAGCGGCCAGTCGGAGACCGCGTCCGAGCCGTCGCGCATGGCCTCGGTCTCGCGGTTGGGGGAGGCGACGGAGCCGCTATCCAGGTGGTCGCGGCCGATCACCACCGGCGCTTTCAGCTCGCCCGAGGCGACCATCTCGTTGAAGGCCAGGCCCAGCCGGTGGCGCTCGCCCAGGCCCACCCAGCAGATGCGCGCCGGCAGGCCCTGGAACCTGATCCGCTTGCCGGCCATGTCGAGCCAGTTGTGCAGGTGCGGATTGTCCGGGATCAGTTCCTTCACCTTGGCGTCGGTGCGGGCGATGTCCTCCGGATCGCCGGAGAGCGCGGCCCAACGGAACGGGCCGATCCCGCGGCAGAACAGCGGGCGGATGTAGGCCGGCACGAAGCCGGGGAAGTCGAAGGCGTCGGTGACGCCGGCCTCCTTGGCCATCTGGCGGATGTTGTTGCCGTAATCGACGGTCGGCACGCCGGCGCTCTGGAAGTCGAGCATGGCCTGCACGTGCTCGGCCATCGAGGTCTTGGCTGCTTCCTCGACCTGCTTGGGGTCCTGGGCGCGCATCGCCGCCCAGCGCTCCAGGGTCCAGCCCTTCGGCAGGTAGCCGTTGACCGGGTCGTGGGCCGAGGTCTGGTCGGTGAGCAGGTCGGGTCGCACGCCGCGCTGGAAGAGTTCCGGCAGCAACTCGGCGGCGTTGCCCAGCAGGCCCACCGAGACCGGCGCTCGCTCGCGGCAGGATCGCTCAATGATCTCCAGCGCCTCGTCGACATCGGCCGCCTGGCGGTCGAGGTAGCCGGTGCGCAGGCGCATCTCGATGCGCGACTGCTGGCATTCGATAGCCAGGCACGAGGCGCCCGCCATCACCGCCGCCAGCGGCTGGGCGCCGCCCATGCCGCCGAGACCTGCCGTAAGTATCCACTTACCTTTCAGGTCGCCGCCATAGTGCTGCCGCCCGGCTTCCACGAATGTTTCGTAGGTGCCCTGCACGATGCCTTGCGTGCCGATGTAAATCCACGAGCCGGCCGTCATCTGGCCGTACATCATCAG
>JADZBR010000186.1 GCA_020852035.1 Caulobacteraceae bacterium | reverse complement strand
CGGCTGTTCCTGGCCGAACTGGCGGATGGCCTCGAAGAACGGCAGGCCCTCGATATCGCCCACCGTGCCGCCGATCTCCACCAGCACGAAGTCGACGCCCTCGCCGGGGTCTGAAAGGACGAACTGTTTGATCTCGTCGGTGACGTGCGGGATCACCTGCACGGTGGCGCCGAGGTAGTCGCCTCGCCGCTCCTTCTCGATGATCTTCTTGTAGATCTGGCCGGTGGTGATGTTGTCGGCCTTGGTGGCGTTCACGCCGGTGAACCGCTCGTAGTGGCCGAGGTCGAGATCGGTCTCGGCGCCGTCGTCGGTGACGAAGACCTCGCCGTGCTGATAGGGGCTCATCGTGCCCGGATCGACGTTGAGATAGGGGTCCAGCTTGCGAAGTCGGACCTTGTAGCCGCGCGCCTGCAAAAGCGCGCCGAGGGCGGCGGACGCGAGACCTTTTCCCAATGAGGAAACCACGCCGCCGGTGATGAAGATGTACCGGGTCATGGGCGTTCAGGTTAGCAGCGATTCGACGCGCGTGCGCGCGCCGAATCGACGCTCGGCCTCTCCTACGGAATACGGGTTACTGCGCCGGGGCGGTCGGGGCCGGGACGCCCTGCGTCTGCGGCGCGGGCGCCGACAGCGAGCCGGCCGCCGCGCCGGGCGTCGGGATCAGCGGGGCGTTCTGGGTCGGCGCGGGCACGGCCGGGCCAGTCGGCTCCGACTTCTTCAGCGCGTCGAGGTCGATGGCGTCGACCTTGAGGTTGTCGGTCACCGAGCCGGCGCTGCGCTCGCGCCCGGCCAGCAGGGTCAGGGCCAGGCTCAGCACCACGAAGATCGTCGCCAGGATCCAGGTGGTGCGGGTGAGCAGGTCGCCCGCGCCCCGCGCGGTCATGAACCCGGTGTTGCCGCCGCCCATGCCCAGCGCGCCGCCCTCGGAGCGTTGCAGCAGCACCACGCCGATCAGCGCGATGCAGACCAGGATGTTGAGGGTCAGGAGGATGCCGTAGAGCATGTCAGTGTCGAACCTGCCGGGCCGGCGGTTTCAAGGCCGGCGAAAAGGAAGCGGGCGCTCTAGCACCCTCCCCCGCGTCAGGCCATAGCTAGGTCGCCGCAGCCGGATGTCCAGATGAACCTGATCACAGAGCGCGTGCGCCTGCGTCCCGTGCGGGCGGAGGACGCGGCGTGGATATTCCCGATGATGGGCGATCCGGAGGTGATGGCCTTCTGGGACGTGGACGCCATCGACGATCCGGAGATCATCGACGCCATGATCGCCCACCAGATCGCCGAGACCGCCGCCAGGCGCGCCTACTACTGGGCGATCGAACGGCTGTCGGACGACGAGCCGCTCGGCGAATGCGACCTTTCGGAGATCGACCGCTGGCACAGGCGCGGGGAGATCGGCTTCATCCTGCGGCGCGACGCCTGGGGCGAAGGGTTGGCGACCGAAGCAATGGCGGCCGTGGTCAACTTCGCGATCGACCTCGGCCTCAAGCGCCTCGGCGCGCGCACGCATGTGGCCAACGCCGCCTCGGCCAATCTGCTGCGCAAGCTGGGCTTCGAGGAGGAGGGCGTGTTGCGCGGCCACGTCGAGCGCGACGGCGAGCGGCGCGACTGCCGGCTGTTCGGCCTGCTGCTCTAACCCCGCCAATCCAGTGTCGTCGCGGTCGGCCTACAGGGCCGGCGGCGGCGCGGCTTCGATGATGGGCAGAAAGTCGGCGGCCTTCAGCGAGGCGCCGCCGACCAGCGCGCCGCCCACTTCGGCGGTCGCCAGGATTTCCGCCGCGTTGGCCGGCTTCACCGAGCCGCCGTAGAGAATCGAGATCTTCGCGCCGGCGTCGCCGAACTTGTCGACCAGCACGCCGCGGATCGCCGCATGCATCTGGGCGATGTCGGCCGTGCTGGCGGTGCGGCCCGTGCCTATGGCCCAGACCGGCTCGTAGGCCACCGCGAATCGCTCGCCGGCCAGGGCGGCGGGAAGCGAGGCCATGGCCTGCCCGGTCACCACCGCGACGGCTTCGCCGGCGTCCCGCTGCTCCAGCGTCTCGCCGACGCAGACGATGGGGTGGAGCCCCGCCCGCAAGGCCGCCTCCACCTTGCCGCAGACCAGGGCGTCGCTCTCGCCATAGCCGGCGCGCCGCTCGGAGTGGCCAAGGATCACCAGCTTCGCGCCGGCGTCGGCCAGCATCTCGGCGCTGACGTCGCCGGTGAAAGCGCCGGACTCCTCGGCCCGGCAGTCTTCGCCGCCGACTTCCACGCGGGTCGCATGCAGCGCGCCCGCCAGCCGATGCACCAGGGTCGCCGGCGCGCAGATCGCCACCCGCGCATGCGCGCCGACGGCCACGCCCTGGGCGATGGCCAGGGCCTCGTCGAGGTCGGACGAAAGGCCGTTCATCTTCCAGTTTCCGACGATCCAGGGCGCCAAAGCCGCCATTGTTCCCCCTTGAAGAGCCTGGGCCCGGCGTGCAGCGAGCTTGCGGGCGTGAAGCGGCCTCCACTATACCGCGCGGGCGTTCCTGTCTCCGGTCAGGCCGCGCCGGACCCCTGATCGCCCGCAAAGGCCCTCACCCTCATGCTCACCGCCTTTCGCAACTTCGCGAAATCCTGGGCCGCGATCATCCTGATCGGCCTGCTGGTCATCTCCTTCGCGGTGTTCGGCATCAACGACGTCTTCCGCGGCCAGTTCTCCGACTGGGTGGTGAAGGCCGGCGACCGCACCGTCTCCAGCGCCGACTTCAAGCGGGCGTTCGACAACTACCGCAAGCAGCTGGAGCAGCAGAACCAGGGCCAGCCGGTGACCACCGAACAGGCGGTCGAGGGCGGCGTCGACCGCAGCCTGCTGGAAGACATGGCGCGCAACGAGGCGTTCAGCGAGATCCTGCGCCGGGCCGGCATCGAGCCCTCGGCGAAGCTGGTGGTTTCCGAGCTGCGCAAGAACCCGGGCCTGTTCGACCCGGTCACCGGCCGGTTCGACGAGACCATCTACGCCCAGCGGCTGGCCGAGAACGGCCTGACCCCGGCCCAGTTCGAGGGCTATCTGCGCGACGAGCTCGCCCGCACGCACCTGGTGGCCGCGGTGGTCAACGGCCTGCAGGCGCCGAAAGCCTACGCGGCCCTCGGCGCGGCCTATATGACCGAGCAGCGCGACCTGGCCTGGTTCGTCGTCCGGCCGATCCCCGCCGACAAGCCGCCGGCGCCGACCGACGCCCAGCTGACCGCCTTCATGCAGGAAAACGCCCAGCGGCTGACCATCCCGGAAATGCGCATCCTGACGGTGGTGCGCTTCAGCGCGGCGGCCATGCCGAAGCAGCCGGTCGACGCGGCCGAGGTCGCCAAACGCTTCGAGTTCCGCAAGGAGTCGCTCTCGCAGGCCGAGACCCGCACCTTCGTGCAGGTGCCGGCCAAGGACGCCGCGGCCGCGGCCACCATCCGCCAGCGCCTGCTGGCCGGCGAGGATCCCAACGCCGTCGCCCGCGCGATGGGCGTCGAGGCGATCCCCTACAACGACCGCCCGAAGTCGGCGGTGGCCGACCGCGCTGTCGCCGAAGCCGCCTTCGCCCTGCCGAACGGGGCGGTTTCCAACGCGATCCAGGGCGGGCTCGGCCTGGCGGTGGTGAAGGTCACCGCGATCACCCCGGGCCGCGAGGCCACCCTCGAGCAGTCGCGCCCCGCCATCGAGGCCGAGCTGCAGAGCGAGGCGGCGCAGGACCGCGTCTATGCGCTGACCGAAGCTTACGACAAGGCGCACGCCGGCGGCGCCAGCCTGACCGAAGCGGCCGCCAAGGCCGGCGTGCCGGCGGTGACCGTCGGCCCGGTCACCAACCACGGCCTCAGCCGCGAGGGTCAGCCGACCCCGGGGCTCTCGCCGAAGATCCTGGAAACCGCCTTCGCCCTCGCCGCTGACGGCGAGAGCGAGGTGATCGAGGAAGCCAAGGGCGAGTATTTCGCCGTCAAGGTCGACCGCATCCAGCCCGCGGCCCTGCCGCCGCTGGCCGAGGTGAAGCCGCAGCTGGCGCCGGTGTGGACGGCCGTCGAGACCGTCAAGCGCATGCAGACCCGCGCCGACGCCCTGGTCGCCCGGCTGGAGAAGAAGGAGCCGCTGGCCAAGGTGGCCGCCTCGGTGGGCGCGACGGTCAACAACGCCGTCGGGCTCGACCGCGCCAGCGCCGGGCAGAACCAGAGCGTGCCGCGGCCGGCGCTGGGCAAGGCGTTCTCGGTCAAGCCCGGCGAGGCGTTCAGCGCCGAGGGCGGGCCATTCCAGATCGTGGTCGGCCAGCTCGTCGCGGTCCGCCCGGCGCCCGCGCGCCAGGTGGCCAGCTTCATCGAGCCGCAGCGCCAGCAACTCGCCGTCGACCTCTTCCGGGGGCTCGGTGAGAGCGCCCGCGTCGCCGCCCGCAGCAAGCTGAAGGCTCAGGTCGACCTGGAGCGCGCGCGCCGCGCCATCGGCGTCGATCCGGCCACCCTGCCCGACGCCAACGCCGCCGCCCCGGCCAAGAAATGACCCCCGAGCCCGCCTTCGCGGACTTCGAGCGGCTCTATGCGTCCGGCGCGGCCCAGGTCGTCTGGACGCGGCTGATCGACGATCTGGAGACGCCGGTCTCGGCCTATCTGAAGATCGGCCACGGCCAGCCCTACGCCTTCCTCTTCGAATCCGTCGAGGGCGGCGCCTGGCGCGGGCGCTACTCCATCGTCACCCTCAAGCCCGATCTCGTCTGGCGCTGCCGCGACGGCCGGGCGGAACAGGCGACCGGCGGGGCGATCGCGGCCGGCGCCTTCGCGCCGCTGGAGGCCGACGCCCTGACCTCGCTGCGCGACCTGGTGGCCGCCTCGCGCCTCGATCTGCCGGAAGGTTTGCCGCCGATGGTCGCCGGCCTCTTCGGCGCCGTCGGCTACGACATGGTGCGGCTGGTGGAGAAGCTGCCGAACGTCAATCCGGATCCGCTGGACCTGCCGGACTCGGTGCTGACCCGCCCCTCGGTGATCGCCGTCTTCGACGCCATCGCCCAGGAGATTATCCTCGCCGCCGCCGTCCGGCCCGACGGGCGCTCCGCTCAGGCGGCCTATGACGACGCCCAGGCTTCGCTGGCCTCGGTGATCTCCGACCTGCGCCGGCCGACACCGCAGCCGC
This sequence comes from Caulobacteraceae bacterium, assembly GCA_020852035.1. GTDB lineage: Bacteria > Pseudomonadota > Alphaproteobacteria > Caulobacterales > Caulobacteraceae > Phenylobacterium. The sequence goes on along the minus strand of JADZBR010000186.1, from coordinate 1,024 downwards.
GGGGCGCCGACGGCCCCTCGTCGGGAGAGTTCACCACTCAGGTCGACCGCGCCGCCTACCACCGCATCGTGGCCAGGGCGAAGGACTACGTCATGGCCGGCGACGTCTTCCAGGTCGTCCCCAGCCACCGCTTCAGCGCCGAGTTCCGCGACGACCCGTTCGCGCTCTACCGCTCGCTGCGGCGCACCAACCCCTCGCCCTTCCTCTTCTACCTGAACTTCGGCGACTTCCAGCTGGTCGGCTCCAGCCCGGAGATCCTGGTGCGCCTGCGCGACGGCAAGATCACCATCCGCCCCATCGCCGGCACCCGCCCGCGGGGCAAGACACCCGCGGAGGACGCCGCCCTGGAAGCCGAGCTGATCGCCGACCCCAAGGAACGCGCCGAGCACCTGATGCTGCTCGACCTCGGCCGCAACGACGTCGGCCGCGTCGCCAGCCTCGGCCAGGCCGGCCGCAACGCTCCGCCCAGGGAACGCCACCACCCGCACGTGCGGGTGACCGCCAGCTTCTTCGTCGAGCGCTACAGCCACGTGATGCACCTGGTCTCCAACGTCGAGGGCGACGCGCCCGAGGGGCTCGACCCGATCGACGTGCTGATGGCCGCCCTCCCCGCCGGCACGCTCTCCGGGGCGCCGAAGGTGCGGGCGATGGAGATCATCGACGAACTGGAGATCGAAAAGCGCGGCATCGGCTACGCCGGCGCGGTGGGCTACATCGGCGCCGACGGCTCGGTGGACACCTGCATCGTCCTGCGCACCGGGCTGGTGAAGGACGGCCGGCTCTATGTGCAGGCCGGCGGCGGCGTGGTGGCCGACAGCGACCCCGACGCCGAATACGACGAGACCATCGCCAAGAGCATGGCCCTGCGCCGCGCCGCCGAGGAGGCCTGGCGCTTCCGCTAGGTCTGGGCGGCGTCGGGCGCGCGCGGTTCGACCGGCGCCATCAGCGGCATGACGATCACGGTCACCGCCAGGGCCATCGCCGCCATCGCCGCGAAGGCGGCGGCGGCCAGCGCCGCGCCGGT
>JADZBR010000185.1 GCA_020852035.1 Caulobacteraceae bacterium | reverse complement strand
GGCTGACGTAGACGCGCTTGAGGTCCGGGCAGTTCGGCAGGTGCTCGGCCATGCGCTCGTAGCGCTCGGCGTCCATGATCGCCACCTTGGTCCCCGAATCGGTCAGGCCGTATTCCAGCTCCGCTCCGGTCCACCAGGCGTTCAGCGGGGTGACGATCGCCCCGATCGCGGCGGCGGCGTAGAAGGCCACCGGCCATTCCGGCACGTTGCGCATGATCACCGCCACGCGGTCGCCCTTGACGACGCCCTGGGCGGCCAGGTCGATCGCCAGCGCCGCCACGGCGCGGTGGAACGCCTCGAAGCTGACCCGCTCGTCCTCGTAGACCAGGAAGATCTTCTCGCCGTGCGCGCGGCCGGCCTCGACCACGGCGCGCAAGGATGGCGGGGCGTTCTTGTAGACCTTCAGCTTCACCCCGCGGATCACCTTCTCCTCCAGCTCCAGCGGCGTGCCGGGGGCGGTGATCAGGGCGTTGGCCTGGTCGATCGACATGGCGGGCCAGCCGGCGGGAAGCTGCGGCGCATCGGTCATCTTGAACGTCCTCCCTGCCGCAAGGTGAGCGCGGCCTTGAGGGCGTCGAAGCATAGGCGGGCGGGAGGCGCAAGCGTCGGAGGTGAACGCCGTTCAGCGAGCCCGCGGATTCGCGCCGAGGCTATTCGGCGGCGTTGGCCACCCGCACTTCCTCTTCCTGCTCGTACTGCTCGATGCGCCGGGCCGTGGCCAGCGGCGACTTCGTGAAGCGGGCCAGGAGGTTGTAGAACACCGGCACCACGAACAGCGTCACCATCGTGGTGAAGATCGCGCCGCAGAAGATGACCACGCCGATGGTCCGCCGGCTCTCGCCGCCGGGACCGCCCCAGACGATCAGCGGGATCGCGCCGGCGGCGGCCGAGATCGAGGTCATGATGATCGGGCGAAGCCGCAGGGAGGCCGATTCCAGCACCGCCTCGCGGATGGAGAGGCCCTCGTCGCGCAGCTGGTTGGCGAACTCGACGATCAGGATGCCGTTCTTGGCGGCGATGCCCACCAGGATGATCAGCCCGATCTGGCTGTAGGTGTTGATCGACGAGCCGAAGATCAGCAGGCCGAACAGCCCGCCGAGCGCGGCCACCGGCACGGTGAACATGATCACCGCCGGGTGGATCCAGCTCTCGAACTGGGCGGCGAGCACCAGGAAGACCAGCAAGAGCGCCATGCCGAACGCCAGGCCGACCGCGCCGGACGCCTCCAGATAGTCACGCGCCTGGCCGCCCCACTTGATCGCCTGGCCCGGCTGTTTGGCGACCTCGGCCTCAAGGAAGCCGATCGCGTCCTCGACGGTGTAGCCGGGGTTTAGCTGGGCGGTCAGGGTGATCGAACGCAGGCGGTCGGTGCGCGAGCGGTCGGGCGTATCGCCGCGCACCTCTGTGGTCACCACCGAGGAGAGCGGGATCAGCTCGCCCGAGCCGGCACGGACGTAGAGCTTCTCAAGGTCCGCCTCGGTGCGGCGCTGGTCGAGGCTGGTCTGCAGGATGACGTCGTATTCCTGGCCCTGGCGGATGTAGGTGGTCGCCCGCCGCGAGCCGAACATGGTCTCCAGCGCCCGGCCGACCGACTGGGTGGAGACGCCGAGGGCGGCGGCGCGCTCGCGGTCGATGTCGACCAGAAGGCGCGGCGAGGTCGGCTCGTAGTCCATGCGCGGACGCCCGAAGCCGGGGTTGGCCTCCATCGCCTGCAGGATCGGCTGCGCCGCCGCGGCGATCTCGGGATACTCGTTGCCGGTCAGGATCAGGTCGACGTTGGTGCCGCCGCCCGAGCCGCCGCCGCGCTGGAACGGTCCACGGGTGTTGGCGATCACCCGCGCCGAGGTGATCGACTGGAACTCGCGGTTCAGCTGGGCGGCCAGGTCGTTGGAGGAAATCGTCCGCTGGTTGTGCGGCGGCAGGGAGGCGTTGCCGCCGGCGCTGTTGAAGCTGCCGCCGCCGAAGCGCGGGGCGACCATCACCGAGCGTTCGATCACGCCTTCGTCGAGCAGTTCCTGCAGGCGGTTCTCCACCTGCATGGCCGCTTTCATGATGTAGTCGTAGCCGGCGCCTTCCGGCCCCTGGATATTGATTTCCACCCGGCCGCGGTCCTCGTCCGGCACCAATTCGCGCGGCAGGGCGGCGAACAGCCCGCCGGCCATCGCCGCCAGCACCAGCACCAGCCCGATCGCCGCGATGCTGGCCGGCCGGCGGCCGAGCATGCCGTCCAGCGAGGCGTGGTAGGAATTGCGCAGCCTGTGCATGGCGCCGTCGACGGCGCGGGCGAGCCGCCCCTGCCCCTTCGAGGGCCGCAGCAGCTTGGAGGCCAGCATCGGCGACAGCGACAGGGCCAAGAGGGCCGAGAAGGCGATGGCCGCGGCGATCGCCACCGCCAGTTCGACGAACAGCTTGCCGATATAGCCCGGCAGGAACATCAGCGGGGCGAACACCGAGATCAGCACGATGGTGGTGGCCACCACCGCGAAGAACACCTGCTTGGCGCCGCGCTGGGCCGCGACGGTGGGCGGCTCGCCCTCGTCCACCCGTCGCTGGATGTTCTCCACCACCACGATGGCGTCGTCGACCACCAGGCCGATGGCCAGCACCAGCGCCAGCAGGGTGAGCAGGTTCAGCGAGAAGCCCAGCGGCGCCAGCACGATGAAGGCCGAGAGGATGCAGATCGGCGCCACCACCGTCGGGATCACCGCCGCGCGCCAGGTGCCCAGGAAGATGAAATTCACCAGCGCCACGCAGGCCAGGCAGATCGCCATGGTCACCCAGACCTCGTGGATCGCCTCGGAGGTGAAGGTGGTGAAGTCGGTCGCCACCTTCAGCTCGGTGCCCTTCGGCAGGCCCTTGGAGACCGCCGCGATCTCCTCCTGCACCCCCTTGGAGATCAGAAGGTCGTTGGCCTGCGACTGGCGGGTGATGGCGATGCCGACCATGTCCTGGCCGTTGGAGCGGAAGGCGCGGCGGCGCTCGTCCGGCCCCTCCTCGATCTTCGCGACGTCGCCCAGGCGGGTGACGTAGGCCGCGCCGGTCGCGACCGGCTGGGTGGCCGAGGGCGCGGTGGTCGTGGACGCGGCGGACGCGCCGCCGCCGACGGCGATCGGCAGCCGGGCGAACTGCTCCGGCGTCGAGTAGTTGCGCGCCACGCGGATGGTGAAGTCCTTTTCGGCGCTCTCCAGGGCGCCGGCCGGCAGCTCCAGGTTCTGCGAGGTCAGGGCGGCCTCGACGTCGGCCACGGTGACGCCGCGGGCGGCCATCGCGGCCGGGTCCAGCCACATGCGCATGGCGTAGTTCTGCGCCCCGCCGACGCCGACGTTGGCGACGCCCGGCACGGTGGAGAAGCGCTCCACCAGATAGCGGTTGGCGTAGTCGGTCAGCTGCAGCCGGTCGAGCGTGGTCGAGGCCAGGCTGAGATACATGATCGGCTGGGAGTCGGCGTTGGCCTTCTGCACCTGCGGCGGGTCGGCCTCTTCGGGCAGCTGGCTGATCGTGCGGCTGACGGCGTCGCGCACGTCGTTGGCCGCGTCGTCCAGGTTGCGGTCGAGGGCGAACTGGATGCTGATCCGCGAGCGGCCGTCGCGCGAAGAGGAGTTGACCCGGTCGATCCCCTGGATGCCGGAGACCTGCCGCTCCAGCTGCTCGGTGATGCGTTCCTCGATCACCTCGGCCGAGGCGCCGCGGTATTCGGTGGAGATCGAGACCACCGGCGGGTCGACGTTGGGCAGCTCGCGCACCGGCAGGGTGGTGAAGGCCGCCAGGCCGATCACGCACAGGATGATCGCCGCCACCGCGGCGAGCACAGGCCGTTTGACGGAGATGTCCGAGAGCATCAGGCCGCGGGCCTTGGCCGGCCGCCGCCCTTGCCGGGCGGACTGGCGGGCGCGCCGGCGACCTGCACCGTCTGGTTCGGCTGGATGCGGTTCAGGCCGTCGGCGACCACGCGCTCGCCGACCCGCACGCCCTCGGCGATCTCGACGAACTCGCTCTCACGCGCGCCGATCTTCACCGGACGCCGCTCGGCGATGGTGTGGCCACCCTCGCTCTTGATCACGAAGACGAAAGTCTCCGGCCCCTGCACCGAGACCGCCGCCTCCGGCAGGGCCGCGCCCTGCCGCTCGGCCAGGGTGACGCCGACGCGCAGCAGCATGCCGGGCTTGATCCGCCCGCCGGGGTTGGGGAACTCGGCCCGCGCCGTCACGGCGCGCGTCTGCGGGTTGATGCGGGTGTCGAGCCTGGCGATGCGGCCCTGGAAGACCTCGCCCGGATAGGCGTCGGGCCGGGCGGTGATCGCCTGGCCCTCGCTCACCTGCGGCAGGTAGCGGTCGGGCAGGTCGAAATCGACCCGCACCATGCTGACGTCGTCGAGGGTGACGATCGGCTGTCCGGGGTTGATCAGGGCGCCGGGGGCGATGTCGGAAAGCCCGACCACGCCGGCGAAAGGCGCGCGGATCGTGCGGTCGCCCTGCCGCGCCCTGGCCGCCGCCACCTGGGCGCGGGCCGCGTTCAGCGTCGCCTGCGCCTGATCGAGGGCGGCCTTCGAGGCGAAGCCCTTGTCGGCGAGGGTCTTGGTGCGCTGCCAGGCGTTCTGCGCCTCGACGAGGTTGGCCTGCTGGGCGGCGACATCGGCGCTCTGCTCGGAGGCTTGCAACTCCACCAGCACGGCGCCCTTCGGCACGAACTGGCCGTCGGAGAAGCGCACATGGGTGACCAGTTCGGCGGTCGGGGCGGTGATGGTCACCGACTGGCGGCCCTTGGCCACGCCGATCGCCTCGATGGCGTCGCGGAAGGTGCGGGTGGCGACCAGCACCGGCTTGACCTGCACGCCGCCGCCGTGGCCGCCCGGGCCTGCGCCCTTGCCGGCCGGCGCGCCCTGGGCGCTGGCCGGATCGCCGGACCGGCCGGTGAGCAGCTTGAAGCCGCCCGCGACCACCATCAGCAGCAGGACGCAGATCGCGCCGACCAGGAAGAAATGCCGTTTAAGCAAACACGCCGCTCCATCGCCGCGCGCTCCTGCGGCGGTCTTATTGTGCGGGGCGGTTATGTCTGGAGGATTTCAAGGCGTCCAGCGGAGCCTCCAGAGGCGTGTGCTGAGCTATGAAACAGCTCAGAAATCCAGCCACAGGCCCAGGACAGGCCCGCCGTCGCGCGGGACCCGCCGCCCGGCCACCGTCTGGCGCCAGCCCGCCTGCACGCCGACCTGGCCGAACCGTTTGACCACCGAGCCCTCCAGCTTGAGCCATTGCGGATCCTCGCCCGAGGCGAACGCGCGGCCGTAGTAGCTCTGAGCGAGGATCAGCCAGCCGCCCGGCGGCTCCAGCCCGAAGGTGGCGTCGAGCCGCGCCTCATCGGGCAGGCTCTGGCGCGTGACGCCGCCGACCTGCACCTCGCCGAACGCCGGAACACCCCCCAGCCGGCCCGAGCGGCCGGCCAGCAGACGCGCCTCGACATCGACATCGCCCGCGCCCGGCGGGGCGTACTGGGCGTTGAGGCCCTCGCCGGCGAAGGCCGCGCCCGCATAGAGGCTGACGACCGCCGCCTCGTCCCGCCAGAGGCCGAAGCGCAGTCCGAGCTCGATCGGGCCGCGACCGTCGTAGTCGAGGCCGCCGTCCTCGCCTTTCGTGAAGCCGGCCTTGGCCTGCAGGGTCACCCGGTCGGTCAGGCCGTGTTCGAGGTAGACGGTGGCGTTCTCCTCGACCCGGTCGAGCAGCCGGCCGATCGCGTCGCCCTCGGCGTCATAGTCCTGGTCGGCCTCGGCGCGTTCGTACTTCAGGATGACCTGGGTCTGGCCGGCCGCCTTCGGCCAGGCGCCCGCGGCCGCCGGGGAGAGCGGGAGGATGACGGCGGCCAGGGCCGCTATGATCCCCCCGCCTACATTCAAGCGTCGTAGCCGGGGTTTTCGCGGTCGAGCTTGCGCAGGGCGCCGGGCCAGCCGAGGCCGCCGCCGATGCCGCGGCTCATCTGGCCGCGCACCTCGTCCTGCGCCGCCTCGGGAGCGATCAGCACGTTCTCGCGGCCGGCCGACAGGGCCATGACCTGCTGCTTGCAGGCGCGCTCCAGGAAGAACATGCCGTTCCAGCAGCCGCCGGCGGTCGAGCCGACCGACAGCGTGCCGTGGTTCCTGAGCAGCATCAGGGTCTTGTCGCCGAGGTCGGCGACCAGCCGCTCGCGCTCGTCGAGGTTCAGGGCGATGCCCTCATAGTCATGGTAGGCCAGGTGCGGGATGACGATCAGCGCGTGCTGGCTGATCGGCAGCAGGCCGTCCTTCTGCGCGGCCACGGCGACGCCCTGGTCGGAGTGCAGATGCATCACATAGTGCGCGTCCTCGCGCGCCATGTGCACCGCCGAGTGGATGGTGAAGCCCGCCGGATTGATGAAGTAGGGCGTCTCCTGGAGGATGTTCCCGTCGCAGTCGATCTTGACCAGCGACGAGGCGGTCATCTCGTCGAAATACATCCCGTAGGGATTGATCAGGAAATGGTGCTCCGGCCCCGGGATGCGGGCGGAGATGTGGGTGTAGACCATGTCGTCCCACCCATGCAGCGCCACCAGGCGGTAGAGCGCGGCGAGGTCCACCCGGGCCTGCCACTCCTCGGCGCTGACCTTGCCCTTCAGCGAGATCGCGGATGCTTGCGTTCCGTCGGCCATCGTTCGTCCTCCCACGCGCGGCCTGCGCGTTCCCCGCTAGGGTCGCGCCACCGGGCGTGGGCGTCAACAACGCGACAAGGTTGCCGCATGGCGACTATGCACCTTTGAGATGTGTTTCGTCTAGCCGCGAATTGGCCGACGCCCCAACTGCCGAGACGTCAGAAGCTTGCCCGAGAGTGTCATCCCGGCCGCAGCGAAGCGGAGAGCCGGGACCCAGAGGGTTCTGCAGTGCGCGCGGCCCCTGGGTCCCGGATCGTCCCTGCGGGCCGTCCGGGATGACACCGTGTTGAATCTGGCTGCTAAGAGCGCACGCGGGCGACCGCGTCCAGCCAGCGGGCGTAGGCCGCCTCGCGCGGCGGCGGCGGCATATCGGCTTCCACCTCCTGCGCGTCCGGGCGATGGCCGGCGGCGTCCTCCATCGAGGCATAGAGCCCCGCGCCCAGCCCCGCGAAGAGGGCCGCGCCGAGGGCGGTCATCTCCTGGAACTCCACCCGGTGGACCGAGACGCCGTTGAGATCGGCCAGCCGCTGGGCGAACCAGGGGCTGCGCGCCATGCCGCCGTCGATCCGCAACACCGGCGCCTTGAAGGCCCCCGGCGCGTCAGCGCGCATGGCTTCCAGCAGGTCGCGGGTCTGCAGGGCGCTGGCGTCGAACGCCGCCTGGCAGATCTCCGGCAGGCCGGCATCGCGCGTCAGGCCGAAGATCGCTCCGCGCGCGTCGGCGTCCCACCAGGGCGCGCCCAGTCCTGTGAAGGCCGGCACCAGCACCACGCCGTGCCCTGCCCTCGCCTTCTGCGCCAGCTCGCCGGCCGCCGCCGGGCCGCCCTCGACGCCCAGGCCCTCGTTCAGCCACTGGATCGCCGCCCCGGCGATGAAGATCGCCCCCTCCAGCGCATAGGTCGGCTTGCCGTCGATCCGCGCGGCGACGGTGGTCAGCAGCCGCGCCCGCGAGGCCGGCGCGCTCTCGCCGGTGTTGAGCAGCAGGAAGCAGCCGGTGCCGTAGGT
>JADZBR010000184.1 GCA_020852035.1 Caulobacteraceae bacterium | reverse complement strand
GGCCTCGCCGAGGCGCTGGCTGAGCGTCTCGACCGCCGCCAGCGAACGCGTGAGCGCCTCGGCCCGCACGGCCAGCTTCTCTCGCGCCAGTCGCGCCCGCGCGCCGGACGCCTCGTCCGCCTCGAGCACGTCGGCGATGTCGGGCAGCGAGACGCCGGCGGCGCGCAGATCGGCGATCCAGCCCAGGCGGCGGCGCGCGTCGGGCGAATAATAGCGCCAGCCGACCTCGTTGCGCTCGGTGCGGACCAGGCCCTTCGCCTCGTAGAAGCGAAGCGCCCGCGGGGTCATTCTGAACATGTTGCAAATCTCGCCGACCGTGATCAGATCGCTCCGTCGACCGATGCCGTTGAACATGTTTCACCTCCGGGGTCGCGCCCGCGCCGGCGCCTGGCTTATGACAACTTGCCGACCGCCGGCCGCAACAAGGAACGTGCAAACAGTTCGCGGACTGACCTAGAGATTCTGCAAAGTTGCAAATTTGTGGAGCTGGAGCATGGCCGCGAGGTCGGAGCGCGAATCCGCGCCGCGCGAGAAGCTGTTCATCGGGCCGCGCGTGCGCGCGCTGCGGCTCTCGCACCGGCTGAAGCTGGAGGACTGCGCCCGGCGGCTGGGCCTCTCGGCGAGCTATCTGTCGCAGATCGAATCCAACCAGCGGCCGGCGACCGCGCGGGTGCTGACGGGCCTGGTGGAGGTGTTCCAGGCCTCGCCGGAGAGCCTGCAGGCCAACGAGGCCCAGCGGCTGGTCGCCGACCTGAAGCAGGCGCTCGCCGAAAGCGACGCCCCGGCTTCGCAGATCGCGCTCAGCGAGATCCGCCGGGTGGCGACCGAGGCGCCGGCCTTCGCCCGGCGGTTCCTGGAGGTCCACCACGCCCGCCAGCGCCTGCAGGAGCGACTGAGCCTGACCGACGAGGCGATCGGGTTCGACGAGAACGCGCTGGCCAGCTCGCAGCTGCCCTACGAGGAGGTGCGCGAATATTTCCACCGCAAGGACAACTACATCGACGCCCTCGACCGCGCCGCCGAAGCGCTGGCGGCCGAGTTGGGCGCGGGGCGCGACTCCCTCACGCGGGCCGATCTCGAGCGCCGGCTGGCCGACGACGGGGTCCGCCTGGTCCGCGCGCCGTCGGACATCTGGCGCAGCTTCGCGCCGGCGAGCGCCACGCTGACCATCAGCGACCGCCTGCCCGAGGCGACACAGGCTTTCCAGATCGCCTATCACATCGCCGAACGCGCCTTCGCCGAGCCGATCGAGGCGGAGCTGGCGCAGGCCGGCTTCCGCAGCCCGGCGGCGGCGGACCTTTGCCGCATCGGCCTTGGCAACTACGCCGCGGGGGCGCTGCTGATGCCCTATCAGGCGTTCGCCGAGGCGGCGCAGGCGCTGCGGCACGACCTCGACGCCCTGGCCCTGGCCTTCGGCGTCAGTCTGGAGCAGGTCTGCCACCGACTCTCGAACCTGCAGCGGCCGGGCCGGGCCGGCACGCCGGTCTACTTCCTGCGGATCGACGCGGCCGGCAACATCACCAAGCGCCACAGCGCCAACCGCCTGCGGTTCCCGCGCTTCGGCGGCTCCTGCCCGGTATGGAACATCCACGACGCCTGCGCCGCGCCGGACCGCTGGCTGGTCGAGATCGTCGAGACGCCGGACCAGGCGCGCTACCTCTCCATCGCCCGGGGGGTGCTGAAGCCGTCCGGCCGGTTCAGCGAGCCGGGGCGCCGCTACGCCCTGGGATTGGGTTGCGAACTGGCCCACGCCCACCGCTTCGTCTACGCGGACGGGCTGAACCTGCAGGCCAGGCCCGCGCGGATCGGCCCGAGCTGCCGGGTCTGCGAGCGCGAGGTCTGCCCGCAGCGGGCCTTCCCGCCGCTGGACCGCCAGCTCTCCATCGACCCGAACGAACGGCGGGTGACGCCGTTCGGGTTGCGCTAGCCGGCCGGCGCCTTGCCGCGCAGCAGTTCGAGCATCACCGAGAAGTCGCGGCCGCCGGCGCCCAGGCCGGCCAGCATCGCATAGAGGCCCTCGGCCGCCGCGCCGAGCGGCGTGGCGGCGCCGGCCCTGGCGGCGGCTTCCTGGGCGAGCTTGAGGTCCTTGAGCATCATGGCGGTGGAACAGCCGCCCTCGTAGCCGCGGTTGGAGGGCGCGGCGGGCACGGGGCCGGGCCAGGGGCAGTAGCTGGTCAGGCTCCAGCACTGGCCGGAGGACTGCGAGGAGATCTCGTGGAACTTCACCGGGTCGAGGCCCAGCTTTTCGGCGAGCGCCAGGGCCTCGCAAACGCCGATCATCGAGACGCCGAGGACCATGTTGTTGCAGATCTTGGCGGCCTGGCCCGCCCCGTGGTCCCCGGCGCGGAACACCACCCGCGCCATCGGCGCGAGCGCCGCCTCGACGGCGGGGAAGTCAGCCTCGCCGCAGCCGACCATGAAGGCCAGGGTCCCGGCGTCGGCGGCCGCCGTGCCGCCGGAGACCGGCGCATCGGCGAAGCGGAAGCCCCGCTCGGCCGCCTGGACGGCGACGGCGCGGGCGCTCTCGACGTCGATGGTCGAGCAGTCGATCAGGAGCGCCGAGGCCGGGGCGTTGGGCAGGATGTCTTCGGCATAGACCGCCCGCACGTGCTGGCCGGCGGGCAGCATGGTGATCACCACCTCGGCGTCCCGCACCGCCTCGGCGGCTGAGCCGGCGGGCGCGCAGCCGGCCGCGCTCGCCTTCTCCAGCGCAGCTTCGGAGAGGTCGAAGGCGGCGACGGCGTTCCCGGCCTTGGCCTGGTTGGCGGCCATGCCGCCGCCCATGTTGCCAAGGCCGATGAAGGCGATGCGGGTCATGGCTTGATCTCCAGTGGCGTCCATTCCTCGCCGGCCGGCAGGTGGGCGAAGATGTCGTCGAGGCGCTGGGTGGTGACGGCCTCCAGGGTCGGCGGATCCCAGCGGGGGGCGCCATCCTTGTCGACGATCACCGCGCGCACGCCCTCGATGAAGTCCGGCAGGCGCACCACGCGCGCGCCGATGCGGTATTCCATCGCCATGTTCTCGGCGAAGTCGGAGAGTGTCGCGCCGGTGCGTAGCTGGCGCAGGGCGACCTTGATGGTCTGCGGCGACTTGGTCGCCAGCGTCGCCGCCTGGGCCGCGGCCCACTCCCCGCCATCGGCCTGCAGCGCCGCGACGATGTCCTCGGCGCGGCCGTGGTCGAACAGCCGGTCGATGTCCTCGCGATGCTCGGCCAGCGGCGGGCGGCCGGCGTCCGCCTCGTACTCGGTCAGCAGGGTCTCGACGGCGCCGGGATCGGCGACCAGCGCGGCCTTGAAGTCCGCGACCCGGGCGCTCTCCATGTAGTCGGTGGCGATGCCGAGCAGCAGCATGTCGGCCGCCTTCAGGCGCGCGCCGGTGGTGGCGAGCCACGCGCCGGTCTGCCCCGGCAGGCGCGGCAGGAACCAGCCGCCGCCGACATCGGGGAAGAGGCCGATGCCGGTCTCGGGCATGGCGTAGGTGGTCCGCTCGGTGGCGATGCGGTAGCGCGCCGGGGCCGAGAGGCCCACGCCGCCGCCCATCGTGACCCCGTCCATCACCGCGACCACGGGCTTGGCATAGACGAACAGCAGGTGGTTCAGCCGATACTCGGTGTGGAAGAACGCGCGCGCCGCCTTGCCGTCCAGCGCCCCGCTCTCGGCCAGCATGCGGATGTCGCCGCCGGCGCAGAAGCCGCGCTCGCCGGAATGGTCGATCAGCACCAGCTCGACCGCCGGGTCCGTGCGCCAGGCGAGCAGCGCCTCGGTCATCTTCGCGCACATGGCGGTGGTCAGGGCGTGCAGCGCGCCCGGCCGGTTCAGGGTGATGCGGCCGACACGGCCTTCGATGCGGGTGTGGACGTCGTCAGTCATTGAGGTCGAAGGTCTCCACGCCCTCGCGGCGGGCGGCGGCGAGGAGTCGCCGGTCGCGGCTGGCCAGCGCCGCGCCCTGTTCGAGCGCCAGCCCGAGGTAGTTCGTGTCGAACAGGCTGAGCCGCCACGCCCGGGCCCTTGGAACCGTCGCCCATACGTCTATCGGCGCGAAGGGCGGATGAAAGGTGATTTCCAGCGACGCCAGTTCGCCCAAGGCGCTCCCCAGGTCCAGGCGGGGTTCGCGGCGGTGAAGGCCCAGAAGGATATTGGCCACCTCCCAGGCGAATATGTGCGGCGCGGCCAGGGCGAACTCATCGAGTCGAGCGAACAGCGATTCAGCGGCGCCCGTCGCCTGCGATCGGGTCACCCAAGAGATCGCCGCCGACGCATCGACGACGAGTTCACTCACGCGCCATCTTCTTGAGGTCGTCCCAGGTCAGGGAGTCCAACTCCGGGTTGTCCGGCTGGCTCTCGCGAAGCCGGCGAAACCGCTCGGCCAGATCCTCGGCCGCGAGCTTGCGCGGACGCAGGGGCGATTCCCGGCTGGTCGCCGCCGACAGCTTGGCTACCGGCTTGCCATGACGGGTGATCAGCACCGCCTCGCCCTCGGCTTCGATCTGGGTGATCAAGGCCGACAGGTTTGTCTTGGCTTCCAGAATTCCGATCTCGCGCATCGACGGCCCTCGAGCATGACCATAATTCTGGTCAGAATAGCACATCGTCAGCCGCGGAACATCTCCCGGGCGATGATGACGCGCATGATCTCGTTGGTCCCCTCGAGGATCTGGTGGACGCGCAGGTCGCGCACGATGCGCTCCAGCGGATAGTCCTTCAGATAGCCGTAGCCGCCATGCAGCTGCAGGGCCTGGTTGGCGACCTCGAAGCCGGCGTCGGTGGCGAAGCGCTTGGCCATCGCGCAGAGGCGGGTGGCCTGCGGGTCGCCCGCGTCCATCGCCGCCGCGCCGCGCCAGACCATCAGCCGCGCGGCCTCCAGCTCGGTGGCCATGTCGGCGAGCTTGAACTGCAGGGCCTGGAAGTCCTTCAGCGCGCGGCCGAACTGCCTGCGGGTCTCCATGTAGGCCCTGGCCGTGTCGAGCGCCAAACCCGCACCGCCCAGGGAGCAGGCGGCGATGTTGAGCCGCCCCCCGTCGAGGCCGCTCATGGCGATCCTGAAGCCCTCGCCTTCCTCGCCGACGCGGTTCGCCGCCGGCACGCGGCAGTCGTCGAAGTTGACCTGGGCGGTGGGCTGGCTGGCCCAGCCCATCTTCCGCTCCTGCGCCCCGAAGGAGAGGCCGGGCGTTCCCTTCTCGACCACGAAGGTGGAGACGCCCTTGGCGCCGCCCTCCCCCGTCCGGGCCATGACCACATAGACGTCCGACACCCCGCCGCCGGAGATGAACGCCTTGGCGCCGTTCAGGACGTAGTGGTCGCCGTCGCGCACCGCACGGGTGGAAAGGTTGGCCGCGTCCGAGCCCGCGCCGGGTTCGGTCAGGCAGTAGGAGGCGATCAGCTCCATCGTCGCCAGCCGCGGCAGGTAGCGCTGGCGCAGCTCGTCCGAGCCGAACCGGTCGATCATCCACGAGGCCATGTTGTGGATGGAGAGGAAGGCCGCGGTGGAGACGTCGCCGTAGGACAGCGCCTCGAAGATCAGCGCCGCGTCGCGCCGGCCCAGGCCCGAGCCGCCGACATCCTCGCGCACATAGATGCCGGCGAAGCCGAGCTCGGCGGCCTTCCTCAGCACGTCGACCGGAAAGTGCGCCTCGGCGTCCCAGCGCGCGGCGTGCGGCGCCAGTTCGGCGGCGGCGAAGGCTTCCGCTACGCCCTGGATCGCGCGTTGATCCTCGGAGAGCCCGAAGTCCATTTATCAACCGTCCCGCTCATCCCCGCGAAAGCGGGGACCCAGGCTTTTTAGGTTCAACCCGGAAACGCCAGAGCCCTTCGACAAAACACCGGGGTCCCCGCTTTCGCGGGGATGAGCGGAAGAGAGGATAGACCACACGCCCATCATTTCATCGTCGGAATGACGAAGGAGGAGTCGGCGTGGACCTCGCCCTCCGGCCAGCGGGCGGTGACGGTCTTGACCTTGGTCCAGAAGCGCACGCCTTCCATGCCGTGCTGGTTGGCGTCGCCGAAGGCCGAGCGCTTCCAGCCGCCGAACGAGTGATAGGCCACCGGCACCGGGATCGGCACATTGATCCCCACCATGCCGACGTTCACCCGGGCGGCGAAGTCGCGCGCGGCGCGGCCGTTGCGGGTGAAGATCGCCACCCCGTTGCCGTACTGGTGCTCGGAGGGCAGGCGCAGCGCATCCTCGAAGCTCTCGACGCGCACGATCTGCAGCACCGGGCCGAAGATCTCCTCCTGATAGGTCTTCATCGTCGGAATGACGAAGGAGGAGTCGGCGTGGACCTCGCCCTCCGGCCAGCGGGCGGTGACGG
>JADZBR010000183.1 GCA_020852035.1 Caulobacteraceae bacterium | reverse complement strand
GCGCTCGAATGCGGTCGATATTCTCGTGATCGATTCGGTGGCGGCTTTGGTACCGCGGGCTGAAATCGAAGGCGAGATGGGCGACAGCCTGCCGGGCCTGCAGGCCCGTCTGATGAGCCAGGCGCTGCGCAAGCTGACCGCCTCGATCTCCAAGGCCAAGACCCTGGTGATCTTCATCAACCAGATCCGCATGAAGATCGGGGTGATGTACGGCTCGCCCGAGACCACGACGGGCGGCAACGCCCTGAAGTTCTACGCCTCGGTGCGTCTGGATATCCGCCGCACCGGCTCGGTGAAGATGCGCGACGAGATCATCGGTAACAACGTCCGCGTGAAGGTGGTCAAGAACAAGGTCGCCCCGCCGTTCCGCGAGGTCGAGTTCGACATCATGTACGGCGAGGGGATATCCAAGCTGGGCGAGGTGATCGACCTGGGCGTCAAGGCCGGGGTGATCGAGAAATCCGGCTCCTGGTTCTCCTGGAACTCCACCCGCATCGGCCAGGGCCGCGACAATGTCCGCGAGTTCCTGAAGGGAAACCCCGACATCGCAGCCCAGATCGAGGCGCAGGTGCGTGGCAAGCGCGAGCAGATCGAGGAGGAACTGCTGGTCGGCGGGCCGGAAGACGGCGAGGAGGACTAGGCTTCACGCGCGCGGCCGCCGTCCGGCGCGGAGCCTCCCCCGCAATCTAGCGCTCCACGCATCGGACCACCCCGCAAGGCGACGCCGCCGCGAAGGGAAGGGACGTTCAGGGCCTGGCCTTGGGCGTCCTTTTTCCATTCGGCGGGCCCGCGCCGTCGGTCCGCGCGGGCGGCGGCTTTTTTCTTTGGCCCCGCGGTGCGGGAGTCTAGGGAACCGGCTTTCCCTTCCCGCGGGCCCTTCCGCGCCTTAAGTGCCGTCCGATGCAAAGCCTGAACGACATCCGCACCGCCTTTCTCGACTATTTCAAGGCGCGCGATCACCTCATCGTCCCGTCCGCGCCGCTGGTGCCGCAGAACGATCCGACCCTGCTGTTCGTCAACGCCGGCATGGTGCCCTTCAAGAACTACGTCACTGGCGCGGAGGCCCCGCCGGCGCCCAAGGTCGCCTCGGCTCAGAAGTGCGTGCGGGCCGGCGGCAAGCACAACGACCTCGACAACGTCGGCTACACCGGCCGCCACCAGACCTTCTTCGAGATGATGGGCAACTTCGCCTTTGGCGAATATTTCAAGGAAGGGGCGATCGTCTATTCGTGGGAATTCGTGACCAGGGAACTGGGCCTGGATCCCGCGCGCCTGCTGGTTTCGGTGCATCCCAAGGACCAGGACGCGGCCGAGATGTGGAAGAAGGTCGCCGGGCTTTCGGACGACCGCATCATCCGCCTGGAGGAGAACTTCTGGGCGATGGGCGACACCGGCCCCTGCGGCACCAACAGCGAGATCTTCTACGACCACGGCGAGCATGTGCCCGGCGGCCCGCCCGGCAGCCCGGACGAGGACGGCGACCGGTTCGTGGAGATCTGGAACGACGTCTTCATGCAGTGGGAGCAGTTCGCCGACGGCCGGCGGGTCGACCTGCCCAAGCCGCAGATCGACACCGGCATGGGGCTGGAGCGCGTCGCCACGGTGATGCAGGGCGTCACCTCCAACTACGACACCGACCTCTTCCGCACCCTGATCGCCGCCAGCGAGGAGGCCACCTCCACCAGGGCGGTGGGCGAGGCCAAGTTCTCGCACCAGGTGATCGCCGACCACCTGCGCTCGACCAGCTTCCTGATCGCCGACGGCGTCGGGCCGTCCAACGAGGGCCGTGGCTATGTGCTGCGGCGGATCATGCGCCGGGCGATGCGCCACGCGCACATCCTGGGCGCGGCCGAGCCCTTGATGCACCGGCTGGTCCCCACCCTGGTCGGCCTGATGGGGGACGCCTATCCGGAACTGCGCCGCGCCGAGCCGGTGATCGCCGAGACCCTGCGCCAGGAGGAGGAGCGTTTCCGCCGCACCCTGGGCCGGGGCATGACGCTGCTCGAAGAGGCCACCGAGGGCCTCGGCGAAGGCGCCACGCTCCCCGGCGAGACGGCCTTCAAGCTCTACGACACCTACGGCTTCCCCCTCGACCTGACGCAGGACGCGGTGCGCGCGCGCGGCATCTCGGTCGACCTCGAGGGCTTCGAGACCGCCATGAACCGCCAGCGCGAGATGGCGCGCGAGGCCTGGACAGGCTCGGGCCAGGCGAGCGCGGCGGCCGAGTGGTTCGGCCTGCGCGACCGCTTTGGCGCGACCGAGTTCGTCGGCTATGGCGCCACCGAAGCGAACGGCGAGGTGCAGGCGCTGGTGCTGGACGGCGCGGAGGTTCCCTCGGCGTCCGCGGGTCAGACCGTGCAGGCGCTGGTCGGCCGCACGCCCTTCGACGCCGCGAGCGGCGGCCAGGCGGGCGACACCGGCGAGATCGAATGGGCCGGCGGGCGCGGGCGGGTGCTCGACACCCAGAAGCAGGCCGGCGACCTGCACGTCCATGTGCTGGAGGTGCTGGAAGGCGAGTTGAAGGCCGGCGACAAGGCCACCCTGATGGTCGACGCCGCGCGGCGCACCTCGACGCGCGCCAACCACTCGGCGACGCACCTGCTGCATTCGGCGCTGCGCAACGTGCTGGGCCCACACGTCAGCCAGAAGGGCCAGATGGTCGATGGCGAGCGCATCCGCTTCGACTTCAGCCACGGCGGCCCGTTGACGCCCGAGGAGATCGACCGCATCGAGGCCGAGGTGAACGCCGTGGTCCGCCAGAACGTGGCGGCCGAGACCAAGGACATGTCCCCCGAGGCGGCGATCGCCGAGGGGGCGATGGCGCTGTTCGGCGAGAAATATGGCGAGAGCGTGCGGGTGCTCACCCTCGGCCGGGCGCTGGCCGGCGGGGAAGGGGCCTATTCGGTGGAGCTCTGCGGCGGCACCCACGTGGCGCGCACCGGCGACATCGCGCTGTTCAAGATCGTCTCAGAGGGCGGCGTGGCCGCCGGCGTGCGGCGCATCGAGGCGCTGACGGGCGAGGCGGCGCGCCGCTATCTCCTGGAGCAGGCGGCCGTGGCCAAGGGCCTGGCCGAACAATTCAAGGTTCCGGTCGCCGATGTGGCCGCGCGCGTCGAGGCGCTGGAGGCCCAACGCCGCAAGCTGGAGCGCGAGCTGGCCGACGCCAAGCGCCAGCTGGCCACCGGCGGTGGCGGCGGCGCGGCGGCCGAGACCGAGGAGGTCGGGGGGGTGAAGTTCCTCGGCCGGGTGCTCGACGGCGTCGGCGGCAAGGACCTGCGGCCCATCGCCGAGACCTTCAAGAAGCAGGTTCCGGATGGCGTCATCGCCCTCATCGGCACCGCCGACGGCAAGGCGGCGGCGACGGTGGCGGTCACCGGCGGCGCGCAAGGACGGTTCAGCGCCGTCGATCTCGCCCGCGCGGCGGTGGTGGGCATGGGCGGTCAGGGCGCCGGCGGCAAGCCCGACTTCGCCCAGGGCGGGGCGCCGGACGCCGCCCGCGCGGCCGAGGGCGTGGCGGCGGTGAAGGCGG
This sequence comes from Caulobacteraceae bacterium, assembly GCA_020852035.1. GTDB lineage: Bacteria > Pseudomonadota > Alphaproteobacteria > Caulobacterales > Caulobacteraceae > Phenylobacterium. Next base: position 2,352 of record JADZBR010000183.1, on the reverse strand, counting down.
CCCTGGCCGGCTGATTGCGCAGGCTTGTCAGCGGTCTGTTAACCGAACCGCCGCATCACTTCCTTAGCGGAGCGACCCGATGCCCATGCCCCTCGCCCAGTTGGAGGCGTACCTGCGCGAGGCCTTTCCCGATGCCGAGATCCTTGTCGAGGACCTGGCCGGAGACGGGGACCACTATCGCGCGCGTATCGTCGCGCCGGCGTTCCGGGGCCTGCCGCGGGTCAAACAGCACCAACTGGTCTACGCCGCCCTGAAGGGCCGGATGGGCGGTGAACTGCATGCGCTGGCGCTGGAAACCGCCGCGCCGCCGGGCGTGTAGGGACATGCGCTATCGCCCGTTCGGCATCTCCGGCGTCGCCGCTTCGGCAATCAGCCTGCTGCTGCAGGCCCGCCCCGGGGCGGACGCCCAGCGACTGGCGCTGGCGGCGCTCGAGAACGGGATCAACACCTTCACCCTGGTTGGCGGCTCGCGCGAGGTGGCCGAGGGCGCGGGCATCGCCTGGACCCAGGTCGAACGACACCTGCTGGTGCTGGGGCTGCGCCTTCCGGGGCCTGCGGGGCGCCCGGTGACCGCTGAGTATCTGTCGGCGGTGATTCGCGAGCACCTGGCCTGGGCGGGGCTGGAATACTTCGACTTCCTCCTCCTGGAGGAGGCCGCGTTCGCGGCCCTGACCTCCGAGGCCATCCGCCTGCTGGGCGACCTTCGCGCCGTGGGCCTGGCGCGGCTGATCGGCGTGGCGGGCTCCAGCGAGGCGCTCGACGCCTGCATCGGCAGCGAACTGTTCGAAGTGCTGGCCGCGCCCTTCGACATGACCTCCGGCTGGGCCATGCGCCGGCGGATCAAGAACGCGGTGGAGGCCGAGATGGCGCTGATCTGCTGCGACGCCTCGCCGGACGCCCTCTGCCAGCCGCCCCGGGCGCAGAAGGCGAAGCTGAACCTGCTCGGCCGCGCGCCGGCCAACCCGCTCTCGGGCGCGGGCACCTATGCGTTCCTGCACCATACCAAGGGCTGGGGGGCCGAGGAGCTGTGCATCGGCTATGTGCTGACCGAGCCGGCGTTCGCCACCATTCAGATCGACACCACCGACGTCGCCCTGATCGAGCGCTATGCGTCGATTACCGACCGCGACCTGCCCACCGGCGTCGCCGCGCAGATCGAGATGGCGCGTTTCGCGGTGCAGCAACCCATCGCGCGCAGCGCTTGACCCTGGGCGGGCCGCTCCCTAGGTCTTGAGGCAGGGCTGCTCCCTGCATGAAGGCTGACCGAAGTGACTGACGCCGCGACCGAAACCTCCGCCCACGACTTCATCGACCAGACGGTGAAGGGCAATCCCGTGGTGCTGTTCATGAAAGGCGTGCCTGAACAGCCGCGCTGCGGCTTCTCGGCGGTGTGCGTGCAGATCCTGGATCACCTGGGCGTCGACTTCGTCGGCGTCGACGTGCTGCAGGACGACGAACTGCGCCAGGGCATCAAGGACTATACCGACTGGCCGACCATCCCGCAGCTCTATGTGAAGGGCGAGTTCATCGGCGGCGCCGACATCGTGCGCGAGATGTTCCAGACCGGCGAATTGCGGCCGTTGCTCAATGAGAAGGGCGTGCTGGCCGCCTAGCGGCTAGCGGTCCTCGCCGCGCGCCTGGGCCACCGAGCCGGGGCCGTACCAACGCTCGAACGGGTTGAGCAGGAACAGCGGCGTTTGCGGCTCGACCCCCAGCTCGGCGAACGGAAAGACGATCTCCGCATATCCGCGGGCGAAGGACCGGCAGTTGTCGGGCTTGGTGCGCGCGAAGGCGACGGCCGCGCCGCCGCCGCGCCGTTCCACGTAGAAGGTGAAGTCGCCCTTCGTCGTGCAGCCATTGGACGAAACGCGGATGCTGATCGCCTCGTAGGCCGAACTCACTGCGAAGACCGGCTCCAGCTCCTGATAGGCGCTGGCGGGGGCGACCACCGGCGGCGGCGTGGTCGCGCAGCCGGCCAGCAGGGCGGTGGCGGCGAGGATGAAGAGGCGGCGCTGCATCCGGCCACTCCGCCAGACTCGGGCGCAAAATGCAAAAGGCCCCGGTGTTGCCGGGGCCTTCGCGTCCGATCTCGGGCTCAAGCCTTAGGAGGCGTAGAACTCGACGACCAGGTTCGGCTCCATCTTCACCGGATAGGGCACTTCGGCCAGTTCCGGGGCGCGGATGAACTTGGCGCTCATCGACTTGCCGTCGACCTCCAGATAGTCCGGCGTCTCGCGCTCGACCGACTGCAGGGCTTCCAGCACCAGGGCCATGTTGCGCGAACGCTCGCGCACGCTGATCACGTCGCCGGCCTTGGCGCGGTAGGAGGGGATGTTCACACGCTTGCCGTTC
>JADZBR010000182.1 GCA_020852035.1 Caulobacteraceae bacterium | reverse complement strand
TGGGGGAAGTGGCCCGAAGGCGAAGCCGAGGGTCGATGGGGAGGCTTTGGATGAGACTCGGATTCACCTCCCCCATCGACCTTCGCCCCTTCGGGTCTCAGGCCACTTCCCCCATGCAGGGGGAAGGATGGAGCGCATGAGTTTAGCCGAGCTCCTCAAGGCCTGCGGCCCCATCGTCGACGCCAAGGCGGCCGAGCGGGCGCGTGAGCACCTTCCAGAGGCGGCCGATGCGGCCTGGCCGGCCCTCGCGCCGGTGTTCGCCGCCTCGCCCTATCTCGCCGGCCTGGCGCGCCGGCGGCCCGAGCAGCTTGGGCGGGTCCTGCGCAGCGAACCCGTCCAGCGCCTGGAGGCGTTGCTGGCCGAGACGGCGGCGGCGGGCGACGGCCCGCTGGACGAGGTTCCGCGTCGCCTGCGCGAGGCCAAGGCCGAGGCGCACCTGCTGACCGCGCTTGCGGACCTCGGCGGGGTCTGGGGTCTCGACCAGGTGACCGGCGCGCTCACCCGCTTCGCCGACGCCGCCCTGGCGAGCGCGGTGAAGGCGGCGGCGCGGGGTGAGCTGGCGGCGGGCCGGCTGACGCGGCTGGGGGAGGGCGACGAAGGCCCGCTGCCCGGCTGGTTCGCCATCGCGATGGGCAAGCACGGGGCCTTCGAACTCAACTACTCCAGCGACATCGATATCTCGGTCTTCTACGAACCGGACGATCTGCCGCTGGCCGAGGGCGTCGAGCCGCAAGGGTTCGCCGTGCGGTTCACCCAGGCCGTCTCGACCCTGATGCAGGAGCGGACGGTGGACGGCTACGTCTTCCGTGTCGACCTGCGGCTGCGGCCCGATCCCTCCTCGACGCCGCCCGCCGTGCCGGTCGCGGCGGCGGTGGAATACTATGAGACGGTCGGCCAGAACTGGGAGCGGGCGGCCTTCATCAAGGCGCGCGCCTGCGCCGGCGACATGCCTCGCGCCGAGGCGTTCCTGGAGGAGCTGCAGCCCTTCATCTGGCGCAAGAACCTCGACTTCGCCGCCATCGCCGACATCCACTCCATCAAGCGCCAGATCCACGCCCACAAGGTCGACGAGCGCCTGACCGCGCCGGGGCTGGACGTGAAGCTGGGCCGCGGCGGCATCCGCGAGATCGAGTTCTACGTCCAGACCCAGCAGCTGATCCTCGGCGGCCGCCACCCGGAGCTGCGCGGCCGGCGCACCCTGGAGGCGCTGGAGGCCCTGCGCGCCGCCGGCCACGTCTCGGACGCCGCCGCCCGGGACATGGCCGAGGGCTATCATGTGCTCCGCGATGTCGAGCACCGCATCCAGATGATCGCCGACGAGCAGACCCACCGCCTGCCCGAGGCGACGGGCGAGCGGCGGCGTGTGGCGGCGCTGATGGGCTACGACCGCCTGCCCAGCTTCGACGCGGCGGTGGTGCGAACCCTCAAGGCGGTCAACGGCCGCTACGGCGAGCTCTTCCAGGACGAGGAGCCGCTGTCCTCGAAGTTCGGCAGCCTGGTGTTCACCGGCGTAGACGACGACCCGGAGACGCTGGCCACCCTCAAGCGGATGGGCTTTTCCAGCCCCGCCCAGGTTTCGCAGGCGATCCGCGGCTGGCACCACGGCCGCATCAACGCCACCCGCACCGAGCGCGGCCGCGAGCTCTTCACCCAGCTCGCCCCGCGCCTGCTCGACGCCGCCCAGGCCACCGGCGCGCCGGACGCGGCCTTCAACCGCTTCGCCGACTTCTTCACCGGCCTGACTTCCGGGGTGCAGCTGCAGTCGCTGTTCATCGCCCAGCCGGGGCTCTTCGAGCGGCTGGTGGAACTCCTCGCCTTCGCGCCGAAGCTCGCCCGCACCCTGGCCCAGCGGCCGGCGGCGATCGACGCCATGCTCGACGCCTCGTTCTTCGATGCGCTGGAGGTCGAGGCCGCCGTCGACCGCGCGGTCGCCGACGCCGAGGGCTTCGAGGGCGCGATCGACGCCGTGCGCCGGGTGCCCCGCGAGCAGGCGTTCCGCATCGGCGCCCAGGTGCTGGGCGGCGAGGCCAGCGCCGAACAGGCCGGCGGCGCCTTCGCCGACCTCGCCGACCTCTGCATCGGCGCCCTGGCGCCGGCCGCCCTGGCCGAGGTGGAGCGCATCGGCGGCGACTTCCCCGGCGATGTGGCGGTGATCGCCCTCGGCAAGGCCGGCTCGCGCGAGATGAGCGCCGGCTCCGACCTCGACCTGATGACCCTCTACAAGGCGTCCGATCCGACGGCGATGTCGGAGCTCAAGGGATGGGGCGCCGAGACGGTCTATGGCCGCTTCACCCAGCGGCTGGTGGCCGCGCTCTCGGCGCCGACGGCCGAGGGGACGCTCTACGAGGTCGACCTGAAGCTGCGGCCCACCGGCACCCAGGGGCCGGTGGCGGTGAGCCATGCGGCCTTCGAGAGCTACTACGCCGCCGACGCCGAGACCTGGGAGCTCCTGGCCCTGACCCGCGCGCGGGTGGTGTGGTCGACCTCGCCGGCCTTCGCCGCCGAAGCGGCGACGGCGATCGAGGCGGCCCTGCGCCGGCCCTACGACCGCCGGCGGATCGCCCGCGACACCCGCGAGATGCGCCAGTTGATGGAGCGCGAGCGTCCGCCGTCCGGCTTCTGGGACCTGAAGCTGGCCGAGGGCGGCCTGGTGGACATCGAGTTCGCCGCCCAGTTCCTGCAACTGGCGCACGCGGGCGAGGGCGGGCCGCTGGTTCCGCACACCGCCGAGGCGCTGGCGGCTCTGGCGGCGGCCGGGCTGGGACCGGCGAAACCCCTGCGGGTGCTCGAGGACGCCTGGCGGCTGCAGCAGGACCTCACCCAGGTGATCAAGGTGGCCCTGGCTGACGGCGGCGATCCGGACGAGGAGCCGGCGGGTTTTCGGCGCCTGTTGGTCCGCGCCGGCGGCGCGCGGACCTGGCCGGCGCTGCGCGCGAAACTCGCCGCCGCCAGGGTTGCCGCGCGCGAAGCCTATGACATCGTTGTAAAGGCTTGATTCTTCGAGCCGGCGGCGGGGAGGCCGAGAGCGTGAAGACGATGATCGCCGCGGTCCTGCTGGCCGCCATCGCCGGGCAGGCGCACGCCCAGCAACACCCGCGCTACGACCTCGACGGAGACGGCCAGATCACCCGTGCCGAGTTCCGCAGCGTGCAGATCGAGCAGACCATGCGGCTGGACCGCAACCGCGACGGCAAGCTCGCGCGCGCCGAAACCAAGGCGGCGGAGGCCCTGATCAAGACCTTCGGCGGCAAGGCGGCCGAAGCGCGCATCGCCGCCCTCTGGGCCCTGGCCGACGCCAACGGCGACGCCGTCATCACCCGCGCCGAGGCTGGCGCGGCCGCCGACAAACGTTTCCCGGTCTACGACCTCAACAAGGACGGCTGGCTGAATGCGGCGGAGATCGAGGCTGTGCGCAAGCGCTCGATCGGACAGCGGTAGGCCCTCGCGCGAGGTCTCAGCGCGCGTGGAAGCCGCCCAGCGCCGCCAGCACGCGGTCATGCACCGGCGGCGCGGGCCTCGGCGGTTCAAAGGCGCGCCCGGTGATCCGCTCGTGCGCCTCCACATAGGTCAGGGCGGTCTTCCAGATCAGCTCCGGCGGGATTTCCGGAACATCCTCCGTGTAGGGGTCGCATCGCGCGGCGACCCAGGCGCGGATCACGTCCTTGTCGAAGCTCTCCGGCGCCTCGCCGGCGGCGAGGCGCCGGGCGTAGGTCTCGGCGCGCCAGTAGCGGCTGGAATCGGGGGTGTGGATCTCGTCGGCGAGGCGCAGGGTTCCTTCGGCGTCGAGGCCGAACTCATACTTGGTGTCGGCCAGGATTAGGCCGCGCTCGGCGGCCAGCGCCTGGCCCCGGGCGAAGAGAGCGAGAGCGGTTTGGCTCACCTGCCGCCATTGAGCCTCGCTGAGCAGGCCGCGCGCCAGAATCTCGGCTTCGGTCAGCGGCTCGTCATGGGCGCCGTCGGCGGCCTTGCTGGTGGGCGTGATCATCGGCGCCTCCAGCGCCTGGTTGTCGGAGAGGCCGTCCGGCAGGCGCTGGCCATACATCTCGCGGCGACCGGCCCGGTACATGGTCAGGATCGAGGTGCTGGTCGTCCCTGCCAGATAGCCGCGCACGACGATCTCCACCGGCAGGATGTCCAGCCGCCGGCCGACGACGATGTTCGGGTCCGGGTAGTCCAGCACATGGTTGGGACAAAGGTCGGCGGTCTGCTCGAAGGCCCAGCGGGCGATGCCGTTCAGCACCTGGCCCTTGAACGGAATGCAGCACAGCACCCGGTCGAAGGCCGACAGGCGGTCGGAGGTGACCAGGATGCGCCGCCCGTCCGGCAGGTCGTAGTTGTCGCGCACCTTGCCGCGGTAGAGGCCGGGCAGGGCCGGGTCGATCGCGTCGCGCAGCACCTGATGGGCGCTGGCCGACAACCTGGCTTCGTCAATCGTCGACATGGTGGTCTCCCTAACGAGATCAATGAGATCGTCCAGGGAGAGCCCTGTCTCGCGCAAGACCTTGACGCGGGCCGCGCGAACCGAGGTCCGCGCACGCTGCAGGTCGTTGATGCGAACCGTCAGCACGTCCTCCTGCAGGGCGAGGAGGGCCGGCAGGTCCGCCACCCGCCCGTCGAGGAGCTGCGTGATGCGCGCCAGCGACAGCCCGAGCGATTTCAGCGTCAGCACCTGGTGCAGCCGCGCGATCTCGTCCGGACCATAGACGCGCCAGCCCGCCGGCGTCCGCCCGGGGCTCACCAGGCCTTTCCGTTCGTACAGGCGCAAGGCCCGCACGCCGACGCCGAGGCGTCGCGCGGTCTGGTTGGGGCTCAGGAAGCGTTCGCTCATCCGATTCGGCGTCTCCATTGGACGCCACTGCCTATGAGGCCGGACCCTGGTTCCGGCTCAAGCGCTATTTTGGGATCCACGGCGTCCGCGCCGGGCCTGCATCGCCGCTTCGGGTCGAAAGCCGACCTGGCCCTCAGACCATCTTCGCCTTGCGCAGCGCCTGGTAGGCCCTGATCACCCGCTGCAGGCGGTGCTCGGCCGAGCGGTCGCCGCCGTTGGCGTCCGGGTGGCAGCGCTTGACGAGGTCGAGGTAGCGGGCGCGGATCTCCGCCGAGGTCGCGCCCTCCTCCAGGTCGAGGTCGGCCAGGGCGTTGCGTTCGATCTTGCCCAGCCGCGAGGCCGGGGCGGGGCCCGCGCCCGCGCCGCCGCCGCCGAACAGGTTGAAGGGGTCGCGATAGCCGCCCTGGCCCTTGCCGAACTTGGCGGCGAAGGCGGCCGCCTCGCGGCTCATCTTGCCGGCCTTCATCTGCCAGGTCGGCCGTCCGCCGGTCATCTGCTCTTCGGCCTGGCGGCGGCGGATCTCGCCCTCGCTCATGCCGGCGTAGAAGTTCCAACCGCGGTTGTATTCGGCCGCGTGCGGCTGGCAGAACCAGTAGAAGTCGTGCAGCAGGTCGCGCGACTTCGGCGCGCGCGCGCTCGCCGCCGCCCGGCAGCCCGGGTGGTCGCAGGCCCGCTCGCCGGGCTTCAGGCCGAGGACATCGTTGGCCGCGTCGGCCTCGTCTTCCTGAGGCGGGCGCACGCGGATATCGACGAACTTGGGCTTGTACTTGAACGCCGCCATGCTGCGAGTATGTGCCCAAAACCTTTCCGTTCAAGGGATTGACAGGAGGCCCGAATGGGCGACGTTGTAGATGGGCTCCGCGAGCGGCTGACCGCCGCGTTCGCGCCCTCCCACCTTGAGATCATCGACGATTCCGCCAGGCACGCGGGCCATGCCGGCGCGCGCCCGCAAGGCGAGAGCCATTTCACTGTCGAGATCGAGAGCGCCGCCTTCCAGGGCCTGTCGCGCGTGGCCCGCCAGCGGCTGGTCAACCAGGCCTTGGCCGAGCAGTTCGCCGCCGGGCTGCACGCCCTGTCCATCCGCGCTCGCGCGCCGGGAGAATGACGCCTCGCGTCCGCCGCCCGGCGGAACGTTCACAGTCTCTTAGAGCCTGGCGTAGCATGGTTTTGCACGCGAAGCGTGTGCGAGGGGGCGCATTTGGCCGGCAAGCTGTGGCGGATAGACGGCGGGGACCGCGCGGGGCGCGCCCTGTCGACGATCCTGGGCATGCAAACCCTGCGCTACTGGCTCCTGGGCTCCTGGGCGCTGGCGATCGCCGTGGTCGCCGGCGCGCTTCCGGCGCTGATCTGGCTGGCGGTATCGGTCCTCGCCGGCATGGCCCGCGGGCGCTACGAGGCGAACCTGGCCGAACGGGGCGTTACCGGCGCGCAGTTCACCGCCGTGGCCACCGCTTCCAGCGCCATCTGGGCGGTCGGACCGGCCATCGCCTATGTCTCGGGCGGGGCGGCCGGGGCGATGGTGGCGGTCTGCCTTCTGCTGTGCGGGTCGATCCTCGTCGCCACCCAGTTCCGCGACATGCCGCGTCGCGCGCTGCTGGTCTCTTCCCCCTACGCGGTGGCCGGTTTCGCCTTCACCTTCACCTCGTCGGTTGCGATCGCCTGGGCCTTCCTCGCCTGCGGGTTCGCCTCGGCGCTGGCCCTCTACGCCAACATCCTGTTCGGGGCGCGCCACCGCGCCCAGATCGAGCGCTACGAGGCCGAGCAGCGCCGGCTGATCCTGGAACTGGAAACCGCCCGCGACCGCGCGGACGCGGCCAACCAGGCCAAGTCGGCCTTCCTGGCGATGATCAGCCACGAGCTTCGCACGCCGATGAACGGCGTCCTGGGCGCCGCCCAGTTGCTGCACGAAACGCCGCTCGCGCCGCAGCAGAAGACCTTTGTCGAACTGATCCAGACCTCCGGCGACAGTCTGCTCTGCCTGCTCAATGACATTCTCGACTTCGCCAAGATCGAGGCCGGCCGCCTGGATCTGGAGGCCATCGAGACGCCGCTGAAGGTGACCCTGGAACGGGTCGCGGCGATCTGGGAGGCCAAGGCGCGAACCAAGGACCTCAACTACCGCATCGACATTTCGCCCGACGCGCCGGACGTGATCGTGGGCGATCCGACGCGGCTGTCGCAGGTGGTGCACAACCTGCTCTCCAACGCGCTGAAATTCACCGAGGCCGGCGCCGTGGCCCTCGTGGTGAAGAGCCAGCGGCTGGCCGACGATCGTGCGCGGATCGCCATCGAGGTGCACGACACCGGGCCCGGCATCTCCGAAGAGGGCCAGGCGCGGCTGTTCTCGGCCTTCACCCAGCTTGACGCTTCCACCACCCGCCGGTTCGGCGGCACGGGCCTGGGCCTGGCCATCTCTCGCCGGCTGGCCGAGATGATGGGCGGCGAGCTCTCGGTGAGTTCCGAGGTCGGCGCCGGTTCGACCTTCACGCTGGCGTTCGAGGCCGAGGTCGCCGCCTGGCGGGGCGGGGCCGGACAGGTGCAGGCGGCCGAGGAGGCCATCCAGCGGCCGCTGCGGGTGCTGGTGGTCGAGGATCACGCGGTGAACCGGCAGATCCTCGACATCTGGCTGTCCAGCCGCGGTCACTCGGCGACGATGGCCGAGAACGGTCAGGTCGCCCTGGAGATCGCCGCCGCCCAGGCGTTCGACCTGGTGCTGATGGACGTGAACATGCCGGTGCTGGATGGCCTTTCGGCGGTGCGCCGCCTGCGGCAGTCGCCTGGGCCGAACCACAATGCGCCGATGGTGATGCTCAGCGCCTCGGCCCGCGCCGAGGACCATCAGGCCGGCTTCGACGCCGGCGCGGACGCCTATCTGAACAAGCCGATCGACTTCGCCGCGCTGGGCAGCTTGCTGGCGGAGGTGGGGCGCGCCGTTCCTGAAGCGGCGGTCGAAGCGGCCTGAGCCCCGCCGTCCGCCGGCGACCGGCCGAACCTCGCCGCTATTCCGACGCCGGCGTCTCGGCCTTGGCCAGCCCCATCATCTGCACGAACTCCGGCCGCAGGTTCTCCGTGCCCTTCTCCATCGCGTGCTGGGCGATGCGGGCGCCGACGGCCATCCGGGCCTGACCGGTGAACTCCTGTTTGTTGCGCCGCACCCACTCGATCGAGGCTTCGCGATTGATGTTGAGGTCCTGGAAGTGCGGGAAGACGTAGCGGGCGATCATCTCGTAGGACCGCTTCGTCGCCGCCCATTCGGCCCAGTTATGAGCCATGAACAGGAAACAGCCGAAGCCGCCGCTCTCCTCGACGAGCTGCCGCAGCCGGGCGATCAGGTCGTCGGGCGTGCCGACCACCGCCGTCCCCTGGGCCAGGAAGGCTTCGACCGGGTCCTTGTAGTCGCCCTCCATGACCATCGGCAGGTTGGCGATCTCGCGGAAGTAGTAGATCCACTTCTCCAGCCCGAAGCGGATCTGTTCGATGGCCTTGTCCCTGGTCTCGGCGATGTGCACCGGGCCGACGAGGCGCCAGCTCGCGCGGTCCATCGTCTTGCCGTGGTCGGCCGCCATTTCCTCGGCGATGGCCCAGTTGGAGGCGAGCGCGTTGAAGCCCGCCGTCGAGGTGGCGCCCAGCGACAGCAGGCCCACGCCATGCGTGCCCGCCGCCCGCGCGCCGGTCGGCGACACCTGGCTCGCCACCGCGATCTCCACGCTCGGCCGCGAGTAAGGCGTCATCTGCAGGCGGGCTTCGCAGAGCTCGAACCAGTCGGACTTGTGGGTCACGGTCTCGCCGCGCAGCAGCCGCACCAGCACCGCCAGCGCCTCGTCCATCCGGTCGCGCGCCTTGTCCACCGGCAGGCCCATTGCGAAAGCGTCGGAGACCAGCGAGCCGGGGCCGACGCCGAACATGGTGCGTCCGCGGGTCATGTGGTCCAACTGGTTGATGCGGTCGGCCAGCATGAACGGGTGATGGTAGGGCAGGGAGGAGACCCCCGTGCCCAGCCGGATATGCTTGGTGCGCTCGGCGGCCGCGGCGATGAACACCTCGGGGCTGGCGATCAGTTCGTAGGCGGCCGAGTGGTGCTCGCCGATCCAGGCTTCGTCGTAGCCCAGCTGGTCCATCCAATCGACCAGCTCCAGGTCCCGCTGGATGGCCAGGGTGGGATTTTCGTCCACCGGATGGAACGGGGCGATGAAGGCGCCGAAGCGCAGGCGCGGACCCAGCATGGGCGATCCTTCCCGAATGATCGCTGTTCAGTTGCGCGCGAACTTAGGCGCCGGCGGCCGGGCGTGGCTAGTATGACGTGGCGTCGGACCCTCTCGCCTTTTGAGCGACGAGCGCCGCGGCTTTCGCGGACTGGCCGCGCGACGTAAGGCTTGGCTTCCGCGTTCCCGGAGGGCCCTTGAGAGCCGTGAACTATCGTCATGCCTTCCACGCCGGCAACTTCGCCGACATCGTCAAGCACGCGGCCCTGACGCACCTGCTGGCCGACCTTGTCCGCCGGCCCGGCCCGGCCAGCATCGTCGACACCCACGCCGGCGCCGGCCTGTACGACCTTCAGGGCGCCGAGGCGCAAAAGGCCCGCGAGGCCGAGAAGGGCGTCCTGAAGCTGATGGGCGATCCCGACCTGCCGCCCGCGCTGGCGCCCCTGGCCCAGGCGGTGCGGGCGGCCAATGACGGCGGCGCGACGCGGCTCTATCCGGGTTCGCCCTGGCTGATCTCCCGCGCCTTGCGCTCCGGCGACCGCTACACCGCCTGGGAGCTGCGGCCCGACATCTGCGCCGACCTGCGCCGCGTGCTCGGCAAGCAGGGCCGGGCGGTAGAGGGCGACGGCTTCGCCGGCGCGCCGCGCGAGCTCGCCGCGAAGGGACCGGCGCTGGCGCTGATCGACGCGCCGTTCGAGCAGGGCGAGGATTATCCGCGCACCGCCCGCGCAATGCAGGCGATCCTGCGGCGCAACCCCGCCGCGACGGTGATGGCCTGGCTGCCGCTGAAGGACCTCGACACCTTCGACCGGTTCCTCGGCGACCTGGAAGACACTCCCGTACTGGTGGCCGAGGCGCGCCTGCGGCCGCTGACCGACCCGATGAAGATGAACGGCTGCGCCCTGGCGATCGCGGGGGCGTCGGACGGGCTGGAGACCCAGCTGGAGGCGATCTGCGCCTGGGTGCTGGAGGCCGCGGGCGAGGCCGGCGCGCGGTCGCGCATCTGGCGGCCCTAGGCGAAGCCGCCGCGCGGCCGTTGACGCCGCCCGGCGCACCGTAGAGCTTCCGGCGACGTGAAGCGGCTCTTCGACATCCTCTGCGCCCTCGCCGGCCTGATCGTGCTGGCGATCCCGATGGCGCTGATCGCCCTGGCCGTGCGGGCGACCTCGCCGGGGCCGGCGATCCACTGGTCCGAGCGGGTGGGGCGCGGCAACGGGCGCTTTTGGATGCCCAAGTTCCGCACCATGCGGATCGACACGCCGCAGGTCGCCACGCACCTCCTGAGCGAGCCGGAACGCTGGGTGACGCCGATCGGCCGGTTCCTCAGGAAGACCAGCCTGGATGAGCTGCCGCAGGTCTGGAGTATCCTTGTCGGCGACATGAGCGTGGTGGGCCCAAGGCCGGCGCTGTTCAATCAGGACGACCTGGTGGCTCTGCGCACCGCCGCCGGCGTCCATGCTCTCACCCCCGGCCTGACCGGCTGGGCGCAGATCAACGGGCGCGACGAGCTCTCGATCCCCGACAAGGTCGCCCTCGACGCCGAGTATCTGGACCGCGCGTCCCTGGCCTTCGACCTTAAGATCATCGCGGCCACGGTCGGCGCGGCCCTGACCGGCCGCGGGGTTTCGGGTTGAGCCGGCGGGAAACGGCTGGGTCGCTGGGGCGTTAAGCACGCTCACCTGCAGGGATTTCCGTGACCGACCCGACCATCGACGCACCAACGCCCGACTGGCGCGGCCGGCTGGCGCTCGCCTGGGGCCGCGCGCGGGCGCACATGGGGCGCCTGAACGATCGCCTGCCGGACGGCGCGCCGCGGCTAGCGCTGAAGATCGTCCTTTGGGTGCTGGCGATCCTGGTGGGCCTGGTGCTGGCGCTCGTCGTGTTCCTGTGGCTGTTCGACTGGAACCAGGCCCGCGGGCCGATCGCCCGCTACGCCAGCGCGCGGCTGCAGCGGCCGGTGGCGATCGAGGGGAACCTGCGGGTGCATCCCTGGTCGCTGACCCCCTCGGCGACGGTCGACGGGTTGCGCATCGGCAATCCCGCCTGGGCGGGGCCGGGCCATACCGCGCAGGTCAAGCGCCTCAGCCTGAAGGTGAAGCTGATCCCGCTGATCTACGGCCAGGTGGAACTGCCGCTCCTGCGGCTGGACGCGCCCGACGTGGTGCTGCTGCGCGACCGCCAGGGCCGCGCCACCTGGGATTTCTCGACGGGCGAAAAGCGCAAGACGCCCACCCGCCTGCCGCCGATCCAGACCTTCATCATCGAGAATGGCAGGCTGCAGGTCACCGACCACAAGCGCGGCCTCGTCTTCTCCGGAACCGTGGCCGCCAGCGAGGAGCGCGGGGCGCGGCGGCAGGGCTTCCGCATGGTCGGCCAGGGCGCGCTGAACCGCGCGCCGTTCTTCCTGCGGGTGACCGGCGGGCCGCTGGTCAACGTGCGCCGCGACCGGCCCTATCCCTTCGACGCCGACGTGCGCGCCGGCGCCACCCGCATCGCCGCCAAGGGCGCGGCGCCGAGGCCCTTCGACCTCGGGCGCTTCTGGGCCGACCTCGACCTCTCCGGCCAGGACCTTTCCGATCTTTACGAACTGACCGGCGTGGCCTTGCCAAACACCCCGCCCTATCGCATCCGCGGCCGGCTGACCCGCGAACTGCTGGTCTATCGGTTCGACGACTTCTCCGGCCGGGTGGGAGATTCGGACCTCTCCGGCGACCTGTCGGTGGACACCGAGCCCGAGCGTCCGTTCCTCAAGGCCGACATCGCCTCCCGGCGGCTCGACTTCGACGACCTGATGGCGGTGTTCGGCGGCGCCCCCGCCGCAGGCCGCGGCGAGACCCTCTCAGCCGAGCAGCAGGTCATCGCCCGCCAGCAGGCCGCCACCGGCCGCCTGTTGCCCGACGCCACCCTGAACGTCGAGAAGATCCGCGCGATGGACGCCGATGTCCGCTATCGCGCGGCGACCATCGAGGCGCCCCGCCTGCCGCTGCGCTCGGCCACCGCGCACATCCGACTGGACAACGGCCTGCTCACCGCCGACCCACTGAACATGACCCTCACCCAGGGCGCCCTGGCCGGCGCGGTGAGCCTCAACGCGCGCCAGGCGACGCCGGTGACCAGCCTGGACCTGCGCCTCTCCAACTCGCGGCTGGAGCAATTCATCCCCGTGCGCGGCCCCGGCGGCCCGGCCCTGACCGGGGGCCTGGTGGCCCGCGCCAAGCTGAGCGGGGCGGGCGAGTCGGTGCACCGGGCCGCCGCCGACGCCGACGGCGAGGTCACCTTCGTGGCCACGCAGGGCGACGTCCGCCAGGCTTTCGCCGAGCTTCTCGGGGTCAATGTGGTCAAGGGACTGGGCCTGCTGCTGAGCGACTCCGAGGAGCGCACGCCGATCCGCTGCGGCGTCGCCCGCTTCCGCACCACCGACGGGGTCATGCGCGCCGACGACATCGTGGTCGACACCGGCGTGGTGCGCATCGTCGGCGAGGGGACCATCAACCTGGAGACCGAGCGGCTGAACCTGGAGCTGCGCGGCAAGCCCAAGAAGCTGCGCCTGATCCGCCTGCGCGCGCCGATCACCGTCAAGGGCCCGCTGCGCGCGCCGCAGGTCGGTGTCGAGGCCGGCGG
>JADZBR010000181.1 GCA_020852035.1 Caulobacteraceae bacterium | reverse complement strand
CGTCACCCTCGACAGCATCTCGGGTCTGCGCCCGGCCTTCACCAAGGACGGCTCGGTGACCGCCGCCAACGCCTCGGGCCTGAACGACGGCGCCGCGGCCGTGGTGCTGATGAGCGCCGACGAAGCGGCCAAGCGCGGCCTGAAGCCGTTGGCGCGGATCGTCTCCTCGGCGACCGCGGGCGTCGAGCCGGAAATCATGGGCACCGGCCCGATCCCGGCCAGCCGCAAGGCGCTGGAGAAGGCCGGCTGGACGGTGGCCGACCTCGACCTGGTGGAATCCAACGAGGCTTTCGCGGCCCAGTCGCTGTGCGTGTTGCGCGACCTCGGGCTCGATCCGGCCAAGGTCAACGTCAACGGCGGCGCCATCGCCATCGGTCACCCGATCGGCGCCTCGGGCGCGCGGATCCTGACGACGCTGGTTCATGCGCTGAAGAACACCGGCGGCAAGAAGGGCCTGGCGACGCTCTGCGTCGGCGGCGGCATGGGCGTGGCCATGTGCGTCGAGGCGCTGTGAGTTCAACGACGCTCCGGCTGACCGGCGCGCATTAGGGAAGGAAGCGTATGGCTAGGGTGGCTTTGGTCACGGGCGGGACCCGCGGCATCGGGCGCGCGATCGTCGAGCGTCTCAAGGCGGACGGCATGAAGGTTGCTGCCGGCTACTCGGGCAACGAGGACGCGGCCAACGCATGCGCCAAGGAACTGGGCGTCATGGTGATCAAGGGCAACGTCGGCAACTACGCCGACTGCGAGCGCGCGGTCGCCGCCGTGGAGGCCGAGCTCGGGCCGGTGGACGTGCTGGTCAACAACGCCGGCATCACCCGCGACGGCTTCTTCCACAAGATGACCCCCGAGCAGTGGAGCGAGGTGATCCGGGTCAATATGGACTCGGTGTTCAACATGACCCGCCAGGTGATCGGCGGCATGCGCGAGCGCGGCTGGGGCCGGATCGTCAACATCTCCTCGATCAACGGCCAGAAGGGCCAGACCGGGCAGACCAACTATTCCGCCGCCAAGGCCGGGATGATCGGCTTCACCAAGGCGCTGGCCCTGGAGAACGCGGCCAAGGGCGTGACGGTGAACTGTATCGCGCCGGGCTATATCGACACCGAGATGGTGGCCGCGGTGCCGGAGAATGTCCTGAAATCGATCATCGGGCAGATCCCGGTGGGGCGGCTCGGCAAGGGCGAGGAGATCGCCGACATGGTGGCCTTCCTCTCTGGCGAGCATGCCGGATATGTGACCGGCTCGACCCTGTCGCTGAACGGCGGCCAGTACATGGCCGGGTGACGCCGGCGTCATCAGTCGAAAAAACGCCCCAGTCGGTGGGCATCCCGTAACAAATGGCGAGCACCAGAAGGGCGCCTCGATCTTTCGTCTCGCTCGCCGCGATGCTCATCGCCGGCGGGATGTTGGCGCACGCCCTCCCGGCGGCGGCCGACCCGGGTCTGCGGGAAGCCTTCTCGCGGCGACCGGCGGACCGGCTGGCTTCGCGCCCGCCGGTGGCGCGCTACATGACCGAGACCGGCGAGGGCTTCATCCTCGACCGCACCAACGGCCAGCCGCTGCTCAAGTTCGACTCCTCGATGGAGGTGATGGCGCTGCAGGCCCATCCCGGCCCGCGGGGCGATGTGATCTACAAGAACGACCTCGGATCGCCGGTGCTGCGCGCCACGCGCCTGGGCGGGCTGACCGTGTTCACCCACGACCGGCCCGGCGGCTCGGCCGCGGCCTTGGTCGGCTCGACCAGTCCGCTGCGCATCCAGACCATCTCGCCGAACGCGCTCTTCCAGCGCCTCTACCAGGCCAGCGCCAAGGCCAGCAAAGCCGCCAAGCGGCTGATCCCCTTCGAGGCGGACGCCACGCCCGGCTCCTCCTCGCTGGTCGCCGATGCGGCCGGCATCGCCGCCGAGGCCATCGTGCGCCTCTCGAATCGCGCTGACGGTCGCCGGGCGCTCGCCAGGCTCAACAAGGTGACCGTGGTGCAGGGCCGTAAGCCCGCCGCGACGGTGCAGAAGGGGGTGGCGCGCATCACCATCGCCCCGGCCGACGGCTGGGCCGGGCGCCCGTCCTCGGAGCGCATCATCCTGGCGCTGACGGATTAGGGCTCTCTCCCCCTCGGGGGGAGGGACAGACGGCGGAACGCCGTCAGGGTGGGGGACTGCTGACTCGCCGCAAGAACCCCACCCGTCTCGCCGCTGCGCGGCGATCCACCCTCCCCATGAAGGGGAGGGAGAACTCAACCCTTGAACGCATCCTTCGCCGCGCGGACCTCGGCGAAGCGGCCGGCGCTGCCGGCGCGCAGGAAGGGATTGGTGGCTTTCTCCAGGCCGATGGTGGTGGGGACGGTGGGCTCGCCCCGCTCGCGGGCGGCGAAGATGTCCTCCGCGCGGGCCTTCAGTTCCGGCGAGGAGTCCACCGAGAGGGCGAAGCGGGCGTTCGAGGCGGTGTATTCGTGCGCGCAGTAGACCTGGGTGTCGTCCGGCAGGGCGGTCAGGCGCGAGAGGCTGTCCCACATCTGCTCGGCGGTGCCCTCGAACAGCCGCCCGCAGCCCAGCGCGAAGAGGGTGTCGCCGACGAAGGCCATGCGGCTGGCCGGGTCGAAATAGGCGATGTGGCCGAGGGTATGGCCGCCGCTGTCGATGACCTGCAGCTTCGTCTCGCCCAGCTCGACGACGTCGCCGCCGCCCACTTCGCGGTCCAGTGGCGCGATGCGGCGTACTTCGGCCGGGCCGACGATGGTCGCGCCGGTGGCTTCCTTGATCGCCGCGTTGCCGCCGGCGTGGTCGGGGTGCCAGTGGGTGTTGAGGATGTAGTCGAGACCCCAGCCGGCTTTCTTCAACTCGGCCAGGACAGGCTCCACCTCGGGAGTGTCGATGCAGGCGGTCTTTCCTGAAGCCTCGTCGCGGATCAGGAAGCCGTAGTTGTCGGAAAGGCAGGGAAACTGGCGGACAGTGAGCGGCATCGGCGGCCTCCCGCGTGACGGATGGGACGGACGCACCCTACATAAGGCCCCTAGGCGGGAGAGACCATGCGCCGCGACGTGCTGGAGCTTCGCGATTTCTACGGGAGCCGCCTGGGGGGCGCCGCCCAGGCGATGATCGCGCGCAAGATCGAGGAGGTCTGGGGCGATGGCGCCGGCCTCGACATCCTCGGCCTCGGCTACGCCACCCCGTTCATCGAGGGCTTCCGGCCGGCCGCGCGGCGGGTGATCGCCGCCATGCCGGGCCAGCAGGGGGTCGAGCCCTGGCCGCCGGGGATGCGCAACACCGCCTGCCTCGTGGACGAGGTGAAGCTGCCCTTCGCCAACGCCCTGTTCGACCGGGTGCTGGCGATCCACGCCCTGGAGGAGGCGCCGGACGCGGCGGCTCTGCTGGGCGAGGTCTGGCGGGTGATGAGCCCGTCCGGCCGCGCCATTGTGGCGGTGGCGGCGCGCAGCGGCGTCTGGGCCGGGCAGGAATCGACGCCGTTCGGTCACGGCCGCCCCTTCTCCCGCCGGCAGATCGAGGGCCTGCTGCAGGAGGCCGAACTGGAGCCCACCGGCTGGACCCGCGCGCTCTACGCGCCGCCGATCCCCTGGCTGGCCGGCTGGGCGGAGTGGTTCGAGACGCTGGGCTCGCGGCTGTGGCCGCCGTTCGCCGGCGTCGTGCTGGTCGAAGCGGTGAAACAGACCTATGCGCCCAGGCCCAGGCCGGTGCGAGCGCGGGTGCGCCTGGCGCCGGGCGTGCTGAACCCGCGCCCCGCCGTGGCGCCTGTTTCCAAGGCGCCGCAGCCGGTCGCCCGGGCCGGGCTCTTGGAGAGCGCCGAGTAACGTCCTAGCTTCGAAGGCGGCGCCCGCGCTGTTCGCGGACGCCAGCGGAGACCTCTCGCCATGAAGATGATCATCGCGATCATCAAGCCCAGCCGCCTCGATGCGGTGCTCGACGCGGTGACCGAGGCCGGCGCCTCGGGCATGACGGTGACCGAAGTGCGCGGCTATGGCCGCCAGCGCGGCAAGACCGAGGTCTATCGGGGCGCCGAGTACGAGGTGAAGCTGCTGCCCAAGGTGAAGATCGAGATCGCCGCGGCCACCGACACGGTGGAGAAGATCGTCGAGGCCATCACCCAGAGCGCCAACACCGGCAAGATCGGCGACGGCAAGGTCTTCGTGCTCGACCTGGAGCAGGCCCTGCGCATCCGCACCGGCGACCGGGACGGCGCGGCGATCGGCTAGCGCGCGCATTGACATGTGATGCACATGTGATCATGTTCTGAACATGGGCGTGATGATCCAGATCAGAAACGTGCCGTCCGAACTGCATCGGACACTGAAGGCGCGCGCGGCTGCGGCCGGCATGTCACTGTCGGACTACCTGTTGAGCGAGGTCCGGCGAATCGCCGAACGCCCGACTTTGGAAGAGTTGCGCGCCCGGCTTCATAGCCGCACGCCAGTTGATCCCCAGCTTTCGGCGGCGGAGATCATCCGCGAACTGCGTGGTCCGATTTAGTGGTCGTCGACGCATCGGCGATCATCGAAGCGCTGCTGCAAAGCCCGCGCGGAAAGACGGTCGAACGATTTCTGCTGGATCCGGAATTGACCTTCCATGCGCCGCACCTGCTCGACATGGAGGTGGCTCATGCGCTTCGGCGACATGCGGTGACCGGCCTGATCGATCCCGTACGCGGGCGGCAGGCTATCGACGATCTGGGCGCCTTGCCGATCGTTCGCTATCCGCACGACATGCTGATCTCCCGTGTCTGGGAGCTTCGCAACAACCTCACGGCCTATGACGCAGTTTACGTCGCGCTGGCTGAAGTCCTGAACGTTCCGCTCTTGACCGGAGATCGTCGGCTCGCGTCCTCGCCGGGTCATTCCGTCGTGGTCGAGGTCATCTGAACTGACGGATCATCGCCGTTTCAGAAGGAACAGCGCCGATTCCGCCCGCCAGTTCTCCAGCGCCCCGGCGGGATCGATGAGCCGCGCCGGCCGCCCTTCCGCGAAGGCCGCGCAGGCTTCGATCGTAAGGTCGAGATCGCGCGCCAGGGCCAGGAAGTCGCGCAGGGTGCAAAGGTGGATGTTCGGCGTCGACCACCAGGGCTCGGGCAGCGAGCGGGTCTCCGGCATCCGCCCGCGCGCCAGCAGCGACCAGCGCACCCGCCAGTGGCCGAAGTTGGGGAAGCTGACCACCGCCCGGTCGGCGATCCGCAGCAGTTCGCCGAGGACGTGACGCGGGTTGCGGGTGGCCTGGAGGGTCTGGGAGAGGATGGCGTAGTCGAAGGCCCGGCTCGGGAAATGGTCGAGGTCGCGGTCGGCGTCGCCCTGCACCACCGCCAGGCCCCGCGCCAGGCAGGCGGCGACGCCTTCGGGGCTGATCTCCAGACCGCGGCCGTCGACCTCTTTCTCGCGCGACAGCAGCTCCAGCAGCGCGCCCTCGCCGCAGCCGACGTCCAGCACCCGCGCTCCGGGGGAGACGAGCGAGAGAATCTGGCGGAAATCCTCGCGCAGGGCCGTCAAGCCAGCCCTCGCGCCTGGGCGGCCGAATCCATGAAGCCGCGCAGGGCCGCGTCCAGCACCGGCTCCTCGAGGAAGAAGGCGTCGTGCCCCTTGTCGGTGGCGATCTCGACGAAGCTGGCGCGGGCGCCGGCCGCGTTCAGGGCGCGGACGATCTCGCGGCTCTCGGGCGTCGGGTAGAGCCAGTCGGAGGTGAAGGAGAGCACGCAGAAGCGCACGTCCCGCGCGCCGCGGAACGCCTCGGCCAGCACCCCGCCGTGGCTGGCCGCGAGGTCGAAATAGTCCAGCGCCCGGGTGATGTAGAGGTAGGCGTTGGCGTCGAAGCGATCGACGAAGCTGGCCCCTTGGTGACGCAGGTAGCTCTCCACCTGGAAGTCGGCGTTGAAGCCCCAGGACAGCCCGTCACGCTGCAGT
>JADZBR010000180.1 GCA_020852035.1 Caulobacteraceae bacterium | reverse complement strand
TCACCGCCCTGGTCGAGATCAAGGCGCGCTTTGACGAGGAGGCGAACCTGAAATGGGCGCGCGACCTGGAGCGGGCCGGCGTCCACGTCGTCTTCGGCTTCGTGGAGTACAAGACCCACGCCAAGCTCTCGATCGTGGTGCGGCGCGAGGGCGAGGCCCTGCGGACCTACTGCCACTTCGGCACCGGCAACTACCACCCGGTGACGGCGCGCATCTACACCGACCTGTCGCTGTTCACCTGTAACCCGGCGCTGGCGAGCGACTGCGGGCGGCTGTTCAACTTCATCACCGGCTATGCGCGGCCCGAAGCGCTGGACCGCCTCTCCTTCTCACCGATCACCATGAAGCCCGACCTTCTGCGGATGATCGCCGCCGAGGCCGACAACGCCCGCGCCGGCAAGCCGGCGGCGGTCTGGGCCAAGCTGAACTCGCTGGTCGACCCGGAGATCATCGACGCGCTCTACGCCGCCAGCCAGGCGGGCGTGGAGATCGACCTTGTGGTGCGCGGCATCTGCTGCCTGCGGCCGGGCCTGAAGGGCCTCTCCGAGAATATCCGGGTGAAGAGCATCGTCGGCCGCTTCCTGGAGCATTCGCGGATTTTCGCCTTCGCGGGCGGCCACGCCATGCCCTCGGCCCACGCGCAGGTCTACATCTCCTCGGCCGACTGGATGCCGCGCAACCTCGACCGCCGTGTGGAGGTGATGACGCCGATCACCAACCCGACGGTGCACCAGCAGGTGCTGCAGCAGATCATGGTCGCCAACCTCAAGGACGAGGCGCAAAGCTGGACTCTCGACGCCGAGGGCCGCTACACGCGGGAGCCTGCTTGGCGCGAGCCGGGCGCTTTCTCGGCCCATGAGTATTTCATGACCAATCCGAGCCTGTCCGGTCGGGGCCAGAAGGTGAAGGACCTGCCGCGCGCCTTCGACCATGCCGACGCCCGCATCTGAACCCCAGCGCCCCGCGCAGCGCGCGGCAGTGATCGACGTGGGCTCGAACTCCGTGCGCCTGGTCACCTACCGGGTGGACGGCCGCTCGATCTGGACGATCCACAACGAAAAGGCGCTGGCCGGCCTCGGCCGCGACCTGCCGGCCACCGGGCGGCTCTCCAAGCGCGGGGTGGAGACGGCGATGGCGGCCCTGCGCCGTTTCGCCCGGGTGCTGCAGGACTGGCCGGAGGATGCGATCTACACCGCCGCCACCGCCGCGGTGCGTGAATCCGAGGACGGCCAGGCGTTCCTGCGCCGCATCGAGACCGAGACCGGGCTGAAGGTGCGCCTACTCTCCGGCCGCGAGGAGGCGCGCTACGCGGCCCTCGGCGTGGTCGCCGGCGAGCCGGACGCGGCCGGCCTGATCGGCGACCTCGGCGGCTCCAGCCTGGAGCTCGTGCGCCTGGAAGACCAGGAGCCGGTGGACGGCGTCACCTTGCAGCTTGGCCCGTTCGCCCTGGGGGCGCCGCGCCCCATCGACATCGGCCGCGCGCGACGGGTGGTGGACAAGACCTTCGCCCCGCTGGCCGACCGCTTTGCAGGCAAGACCTTCCATGCCGTCGGCGGCGGCTGGCGCAACCTGGCGCTCTTTCACATGAGCCGCACCGCCTACCCACTGCGGGTCGCCCACCAGTTCGAGATGAGCCGCGAGGAAGCCATCGATTCCGCACGCCTGGTGGCGCGCCAGTCGCGCAGCTCGCTGGAGCGCGTGGAAGGGCTTTCCAAGAAGCGCGCCGAGACCCTGCCCTATGCGGCGGTGGTGCTGGAGGCGCTGCTGGAGACCTTCGGGATCGAGCGGGTGGTGGTCTCCGCTTTCGGGGTGCGCGAGGGCCTGCTCTACGAGGCCATGAACGCCGCCACGCGGGCCGAGGATCCGCTGATCGCCGGCTGCGAGGCGCTGACCGAGTGGCAGGGGCTGACCGAAGGGCTCGGCCCGGCGCTGTTCGCCTGGAGCCAGCCGCTGCTCGCGCGGCTGGAACCGCGGTTCGGCGCGCGCGAGCCGATCCTTGCCGCCGCCGTCTGCCGGCTGGCCGAACTCGGCGCCCGCTTCCACCCCGACCACCGGGCCGACCTCGTGTTCGAGCAGGTGCTGCGCGCGCCGATCGCCGGCATGAGCCACCCGGAGCGCGCCATGCTGGCCTGCGCCGCCTTCGCCCGCCACACCACCGCCCAGACCTTCCCCGAGCCGGCCATCGTCGAGCGCCTGCTGAAGCCCGAGCAGGTGCGCCGCGCCCGCGCCATCGGGGCGATGGTGCGCCTCGGCTGCGACATCTCCGGGCGCAACGCGCCGCTGCTGGCGCGCACGCGCCTGACCCTGGAGGGCGAGGCGGTCAGCCTGACGGCCGATCCGGCGGAGGCGGACCTGATCCTCGGCGAACAGGTGCAGAAGCGCGCCGCCGCCCTGGCGGAGGTGCTGGGCCGGCCGCTGCGGCTGGGACCGGCCGAACTGGCCGCCTAAGGCTTCACCGAGCGCGTCATGTACCGGGCGTCCGCGCCGTAGGAGGCCAGCTTGCCCGGCGGCGGCTCGGCGTCCGCGAACCCGCGCCGACGCCAGAAATCGGCGGAGGCGTTGACCGAGACCAGGGTGATTTCCCGGACGCCGAGGCTCGCCGCCCGGTCGAACAGCAGCGCCGCGCCTGAGCCGGCGTGACCGCCGCCGCGGTGATCGTCGCGCAGGGCCAAGTCGTAGAGGTAGATCGTCTCGTGGCTGTCCGCCGCGTCCTCAAGCGGCGCGTCGAGCGGCGGGATGGTTCCCGGCCGGCAGGCGCCGGCGATGATGTAGCCGCCGAGGTCGCCGGCCGCGCCCTCCAGCGCCCAGCAGAGGTCGGGCTCGGCGCGCAGGCGTTCGGCGAAGCGCTCGTCGGCCTCGTAGTGGTCCGGAAACGCCTGCCGGGCGATCGCCGTGACCTGCGGCAGGTCGGCTTCGGTCATGGCGCGCCAGCGGGCGGACGCCATCGCGCCTACTCCGCGGCCTGCCTCGGCGCGCGGCGCACCTCGACCACCCGCACCCGCGCGCCGTCGAGCACCAGGGCCAGCTCGCCGCGCTTCACGCGCAGGGCGTCCTCGCCGAACGCCTCGCGCCGCCAGCCGGCCAGCGCCGGGGTCTTGGCGTTGTCGTCGTTGGCGATCTGCTCCAGGTCGGCGACCGTGGCGATCAGCTTGGAGGCGACGCCGGCGTCCTCCGCGCGGGCCTTCAGCAGCACCTTCAGCAACTCCACCACCGCGCCGGCCGCGGGATTGTGCTGCGGCTTGGCGCGCTCGATCACCGGAGCGTTGGCCTCCGGATCGGCCAGGGCCTCCTTCACCGCCTCCAGCATCTCGGGCCCGAAGCGGGAGCCGGAGAAGCCCTTGGGCACCGAGCGCATGCGGTCGACGGCCGCCGCATCGGTGGGGCACTGGGTGGCGATCTCGTCGATGGCCTCGTCCTTGAGGATGCGACCGCGGGGCTGGTCGCGGGTCTGGGCGGTGCGCTCGCGCCAGGCGGCGACGGCCTTGAACACCGCCAGGTACTTCGCCGTGTGCCGGCGGGGCTTCAGGCGCTTCCAGGCATTGTCGGGCGAGACGTCGTAGGTTGCGGGGTTGGTGAGGTTGGCCATCTCGTCGGTCACCCAGACGAGGCGCCCTTCGGCTTCCAGCTTGGCCTTCAGCATCGGGAAGAGCTTGGCCAGGTGCGTGACGTCGGCCAGGGCGTAGCTGAGCTGCGAGTCCGAGAGCGGACGGCGCGACCAGTCGGTGAACCGGCTGGACTTGTCGATCTCTATCTTGAGCATGGTGCGCACGAGGGCGTCGTAGGCGATCTGCTCGCCGAAGCCGGCCGCCATGCCCGCGACCTGGGTGTCGAACATCGGCCCCGGCATGGCCTGCAGGTTGTTGAAGATCTCGACGTCCTGCCGCGCGGCGTGGAAAACCTTGAGGATCGTCTCGTCGCGCAGGATCTCCAGGAACGGCGAAAGGTCGATGCCGTCGGCCAGCGGATCGATCACCGCCTCGGCGTTCGGAGCCGCCGCCTGGATGAGGCAGAGCTTGGGCCAATAGGTCGTCTCGCGCATGAACTCGGTGTCCACGGCGACGAAAGGCTGGCCTTTCAGTTGGTTACAGAACGCCGTCAGTTCGGCGGTGGTCGTGATCGGCGTCATGGGCTAGCTATAGCGCCGCACGGCCCCGAGTCTGCAAGCTTGGGCGCCACACCGTGGGCGAAATTTCCGCAAACAAGCGCCATATGACCGACCTTCCGAACGGCCTCACCTATGCGCAGGCCGGTGTCGATATCGATGCCGGCAATGCGCTCGTCGAAGCGATCAAGCCGCTGGCCAAGTCCACGCGCCGGCCGGGCGCGGAGGCTTCGCTGGGCGGGTTCGGGGCGCTGTTCGACCTGAAGGCGGCCGGCTACGTCGACCCGCTGCTGGTCACCACCACCGACGGCGTCGGCACCAAGCTGCGCATCGCCATCGAGACCGGGCGGCACGAGGGCATTGGCATCGACCTGGTGGCCATGTGCGTCAACGACCTGCTGGCCCAGGGCGCCGAGCCGCTGCTGTTCCTCGACTACTTCTCCACCGGCAAGCTCGACGTGACGGCCGGCAAAACCATCATCGGCGGCATCGCCGAGGGCTGCCGCCAGGCCGGCGCGGCCCTGGTGGGCGGCGAGACGGCCGAGATGCCGGGCATGTATTCCGAGGGCGACTACGACCTCGCCGGCTTCTGCCTGGGCGCGGTCGAGCGCGGCGCGGTGCTGCCGCGCATGGACGACCAGCGGGCGGGCGACGTGCTGATCGGCGTCGCCTCCTCCGGCCCGCATTCCAACGGCTATTCGCTGATCCGCCGCATCGTCGAGCGCTCTGGCCTGGCCTGGGACGCGGAGGCGCCCTTCACGCCCGGCCAGAGCCTGGCCGACGCCCTGCTCACCCCCACGCGCATCTATGTGAAGAGCGTCCTGCCGCCCATCCAGGCCGGCTGGATCAAGGGCCTGGCGCACATCACCGGCGGCGGCCTGATCGAGAACCCGCCCAGAGCCATCGCCGAGGGCCTCGTCGCCCGCTTCGACTGGAACGCCTGGACCCCGCCGCCGGTGTTCGACTGGCTGGCCCGCACCGGCGGCGTCGCCGAACACGAGATGCGCCGCACCTTCAACTGCGGCGTCGGCCTGACCCTGATCGTCGCGCCCCAGCGCGTCGGCGAGGTGCTGGACGCGCTGCTCAGCGCCGGCGAAGACGCCTTCGTGTGTGGGGACTTGGCGGCGGCGTAATCCTTCTCCCGGTCGGGAGAAGGACAGACGCGCGGAACGCGCGGCGAGGAGGAGGGCTTGCGGCCTCTCCGGATAGCCCGGAGCCCCTCACCCTCCCGCCGGCTC
>JADZBR010000179.1 GCA_020852035.1 Caulobacteraceae bacterium | reverse complement strand
TCCTGGGGCTGGAGCAGGTCCCAAGGGTTCGGCTGTTCGCCGATTAAAGTGGTACGTGAGCTGGGTTCAGAACGTCGTGAGACAGTTTGGTCCCTATCTGCCGTGGGTGTACGAAGCTTGAGAGGATCTGTCCCTAGTACGAGAGGACCGGGATGGACACACCTCTGGTGGACCTGTCGTGGCGCCAGCCGCGCAGCAGGGTAGCTAAGTGTGGACTAGATAACCGCTGAAAGCATCTAAGCGGGAAACTAACCTCAAAACAAGGCTTCGCTGAGAGCCGTAGTAGACCACTACGTTGATAGGCCAGGTGTGGAAGTGCGGCGACGCATGGAGCTTACTGGTACTAATCGCTCGATCGGCTTGATCGATCTCAGCAAAACTCATGAATACTTTGTCTCGGCGCTCGTGCCGATGTCATTTCACGCATCCGTTTCGTTGACCTGGTGGTTTTGCCGGGGGGTCCCCACCCGATCCCATTCCGAACTCGGTCGTTAAGCCCCCCTGGGCCGATGGTACTTCGTCTTAAGGCGCGGGAGAGTAGGTCGCTGCCAGGTCTACCAAACGGATGCACATCCCTGTTTTGAGCGCGCCGGCCGGCGGAACCGGCTTTCACTTCCGCCTGACGCGCTCCGGATCGGACTGACCCTTCAATTCACGATCACTGCTTGCCGACTTCATCGCGGGATGGAGCAGCCCGGTAGCTCGTCAGGCTCATAACCTGAAGGTCGCAGGTTCAAATCCTGCTCCCGCACCCACTTTTCCCAATAGTTCGCATCCTGCGTCGTGAGACGCAGGAACGTTGTGAAACGACAGTGGCGGCTCGGCCGGAAGCGATCGCCCAATGTGGGTTCGCAGATCGCGTCGGCCGGCTCAGACGCCGATGTAGCTCGTTCGATCGGGCACGCCGTGCTCGCTGCGGATCATGTTTTCGTTGATCGCGTAGGTGTTGGTGATGCCGACGGTCAGGAACTCTTCGGTCTGGGTGTCGGAATTGGCTTCTCCGCGGGCGTTGCGGAAGGCGTGGATCAGTTCGTGCGCCAGGCCGACGAAGGCGGGGCGCGCGCCGTCGGGCGTGGCGATGACGTTCGGATTCCACAGGATCTTCGATGCGGTGCCGCCGGCCGACGCGGCCGCTTCGTCGACGCGGATGCATTTGCTGCCCGCCGCCCAGTTGAGACCCTTGGAGGCATCCTTGGAGGAGTCCGAGAAGATCCCTGTGGTCTTGTGGCCGTCTATCCACGAATAGGCGCGCTGGATGAGCACCACCTGATTGCCGAGATACGACTTGGCGTGCTTGCTGTGGTTGGCGAACTCATCGAGCAACCGCTTGCCATTGGGCTTGCTGTAGATCGTCCGCAACGCCTCCACCACCAGAATGGAAAACGCCACCGAGACGCTGGGGTCGGGAAAGTCGATCGCGATCCCGCGATAGGCTGAGTTTATGATGGTCAAGATACGCCCTCCTGAGTGAGTTGCGCCCACGTCGGAGCGGCGCGGGGGAGTGGAACACGATCCCGATCCCTGGCGTCCCAAGGTCTCGGCGGAAGCTTCACCCTGGACGATAGCCATAGCACAAAAGTTCGTCGCCGCACGATGGACCGGGCCGCGTCGAACGCCGGACGCAGGCCCTTGCATCGGACGGCGAGCTTGCCCGACGATGGGGCGACAAAGGATCAGGGAGAAACGCGTCATGGCCATCGATTTCGAGATTCCGCCGGAGGCCAAGGCCATCCGCGAGCGCGTGCGCAAGTGGGTGCAGGACGAGTGCCGGCCGGCTGAGCAGCGACTGCTGGACGGCGAGGACTATAAGACCGTGCTGGGCGAACTTCGCGCCAAGGCGCGGGGACAGGGCCTCTGGTGTCCCTTCATCCCGCCGGAGCATGGCGGCATGGGCCTGGGGCCGCTGGCCAACGCGCTGGTGCAGATGGAGCTGGGCGAGAGCTATCTCGGGGCGCTGTCGATGAACACGCAAGGGCCGGACGACGCCACCATGATGACCCTGCTGGCGCACGGCACGGAGTATCAGAAGGAGAAGTTCCTCAAACCCCTGCTGAACGGCGAGAAGCGCATCTGCTACTCGATGACCGAGAAGGCGGCCGGCGCCGACGCCACCGGCATGCAGACCCGGGCGGTCAAGGACGGCAACGAGAACTACGTCCTGAACGGCGAGAAGTGGTTCTCCTCGGCGGCCAGCGTGGCGGACATCGCGCTGGTGATGGCCAAGACCGACCCGGACGCGCCGCGCCACCAGCAGTTCTCCACCTTCATCGTCGAGCTGCCGAACCCCGGCTACAAGATCAAGCGTGACATCGGCACCATGGCGGCCGAGGGGCCGCTGAGCCATGTGCTGGGCGGCGGCCACTCCGAGATCGAGATCAAAGATCTGGTGGTGCCGGCCGAGAACCTGCTGGGCGGGGAGGGCAACGGCTTCAACATGGGCCAGCACCGCCTGGCCTACGGACGCCTGCGGCACGGGATGCACAATGTGGCCATGGCCCAGCGGGCGCTCGATCTGGCGGTGGGGCACATCACCCAGCGCACGACGTTCGGCGAGCCGCTGCACAGGCGCCAGGGCGTGCAGTGGATGGTCGCCGACTGCGCGACCGAGATCTACAAGGCGCGGCTGATGCTGCTGCACATCGCCTACAAGGCGGAGAAGGGGCTGGACCTGCGCCAGGAGACCGGCATGGCTAAGATCTTCTTGGCCAACATGGTGCACCAGGTGGTGGACACCGCCATCCAGCTGCACGGGGCGCTGGGCTACTCGACGGATACGCCTCTGGCGCGCTGGTACACGCACATCCGCTCGCAGCGGCTGGTGGACTGGCCGGATGAGGTCCACCGCTGGACCATCGGGCGCAACGTCATCAAGGCCTACCAGCAGCATGGCACCACCGCCTCGATGTGCGGGGGCGATTTGCTGTAGGGGGCGAGAACCGGGGACGTTCACGGGCGTTATCCTTGCGAAGCACGAGGAGCGCCCGTGAGCGAGTTCAAGAACGAACATCCCAATCCGCCGGCCAAGGGACAGAGCGGCGAGGCGGCCGACTACGCGGTGGAGGCCGAGCCGAAGAAGGCCGACCACCAGCCGGGCGCGCCGCACGCGCGGCGGGCCGAGCCGTTGTCCTTCGCCGAAAAGCACGACCAGCTGGCCGAGAAGAAGGCCAAGGCCGAGACCGACCAGGACGCCCTGCTCGACGAAGCGATCGAGGAGAGTTTCCCGGGGTCGGACCCGATCAGCCCCAGCCACGTCGACTGACGGAAAGGCTCAGTCGTAGACGCGGATGGTCACGGTCTGCGTGGCCACGGCCATCAGGGCGCCGTCTTGCGCGAAGAGGCGGCTGGTCGAATGGCCGAAGCCGGCGTGAGCGGCGTCCAGGGTGATGTCGCACAGCACCCACGGCGTCGGCTGGACGGCCGCGTAGCGGATGGTGTTGTCCAGGCTGCCGCCGCCGGTGCGGCGGCCGAGCGCATCGTCCATGCAGCTGGGTGCAAAATCGGCGAGCACCGCCAGCAGGCCGGCGTCGAGG
This sequence comes from Caulobacteraceae bacterium, assembly GCA_020852035.1. Classification (GTDB taxonomy): domain Bacteria; phylum Pseudomonadota; class Alphaproteobacteria; order Caulobacterales; family Caulobacteraceae; genus Phenylobacterium. The sequence continues at coordinate 10,759 of JADZBR010000179.1, read as the reverse complement.
CGCACCTCTGGTTCCAAGGCGCGCAGCCAGAGCGCCACCCGGCCGGGCGTCTCGCCCAGCTGCGGCCCGCGCGCGCGGGCGTAGCCGCCGGCGGCGACGCGGCACTCGATGCGCCGGTGCACGTCGGGCGCGCCTTCCAGGCCCCAGTGGCGCGCGGGTTCGCAAGCCTCTGGCTGTGGGACGTCGGGAGCGGCGGGACCCTGGTGCGAGATCGGCGGCGAGCGTTCCCCAAGGGCGGCGGCGACCGCCAGCACTTCGCGTTCGCCGACCCGGCCGATGGCGCGCGCCTGCACGACCTGTCGGCCCTGGGCCAGCGGGACGATATCGAACTCCAGAACCTGCGGTACCTGCGCGGCGGCGGCGAACTGGCCGGTGGCCCAGGCGGCCGGCTTGCCGAAGGCGCGTTCCATCGCCTCGATCGCCGCCCCGAGGCCAACGCCGCCCCACATGCCGAGGCGGTCCGGCGGGCCCATGCAGAGCTGCGCGGTCAACGGCAGGCGCCAGCGCAGCGGATCGGCCGTCGGCTCGACGCCGAAGAAGGACCTGGAACTCATGCGGCGGCTTCGGCCTCGGCGGCCTGGCGCCGGTTGAGGATCACGGTGGCGGCCAGGTCGCCGGTGACATTGCCGACCGTGCGGAAGATGTCGGGGATCACCTCGACGGCGAGCAGCAGGGGCAGCAGCTCGATCGGCGCCCCCACCGCCAGGCAGATGGGCGCGACGCTGGCGAAGAACGACACCTGCCCGGGCAGGCCCACCGATCCGACGCTGACCGCCAGGGCGACAACGATGGCGGCGGCGAACTGCAGGATGGTCGGCTCGACGCCGTGGACGTGGGCGACGAAACAGACCACCGCCAGATTGGCCACCGGGCTGGTGAAACGAAACACCGCCACCGCCAGCGGCAGCACCACGCCGGTGATCCGCGACGGGATGGCGAGATTGTCCTGCGCCCGCTCGACCATCGCCGGCAGGCAGGCGAGGGAGGACTGGGTGGAGAAGGCCACCACCCACACCGGCGTGCAGGCGCGGGCGAAGCGCCCCGGCGCCACGCGGCCGGCCGCCACGCCGATCAGATAGGCGAGCACGCACACCCCGGCGGTGATGGCGGTGACGAAGACCACATAGTGCACCAGCGCGCCGGTGGCTCCCAGGCCCGCTCTCAGGCCCACACCCAGCGCCAGGGCGAAGACGCCCACCGGCGCGGCCAGCAGCACCCAGCGGACGATGACGATCATCGCCTCGGCGAGGCCGCCGAAGAGGCGCGTCAGCATCTGGCCGGTCTCCGCCGGCAGGCGGGTGAGGGCGAATCCGAGGAAGAGGCCGAAGACCACCAGCGGAAGGATGGCGTCCTCGGCGGCGGCCTTCACCAGGTTGGCGGGGGCCAGGCCGACCAGCCAGACCTTGAAGTCAGGGGCGGCCGCGGTCACCGCTTCGGCCGCGTTCGCCCCGACGCGCAGGGCGGCCGCGCCCTCTGGATCCACCGGCCAGAGCGTCAGCAGGCCCTGCGATGCGAGCACGCCGTAGAGCGCGGCGACCAGCAGCAGGATCAGGAAGAGCCCGGCTGCGCGGGCGGCGAGGCGTCCGGTGGACGCGGCGTCGGCGGTAGCGGCCACGCCGTTGACGATCAGCGCCAGCACCAGCGGCACGATGGTCATCCGAAGCGCGTTGAGCCACAGCCCGCCGACCGCCTCCACGCCTTCGATGAGCGAGGTCGCGCCGGGATTCCCGACGGCCTCGGCCGCCGCGCCGAGGGCGATGCCCGCCGCCAGCGCGACCAGCACCCAGAAGCTCAAGGATCGGATCAAGCCGCGGCGCCGTCGTTGGCGCCGACCACGGCGGCAAGGGTGGGGCCGATCTCGTCGTGCAACACGAGGTCGGCGAGCGGGTCCTGTTCGGTGGCCTCGCGGTTGATGATGGCCAGGGCCGCGCCGCTCCGCTTGGCGAGGATCGGCAGGCCCGCGGCCGGGTAGACCACCAGCGAGGAGCCCAGCACCAGGAAGAGGTCGCAGGCGCGGGCTTCCTCCTCGGCGCGGGCCATCTCCCGCTCCGGCATGGCCTGACCGAAGGAGATGGTGGCGCTTTTCACGATGCCCCCGCAGGCGCGGCAGGCGGGAATCTCGTCGCGTTCGAGGAACGCCGGTTTCAACTCGGCGAACTCGTGGCGCAGGCCGCACTCCAGGCACTTGGCGTAGCTGGCGTTGCCGTGAACTTCGATGACTTTGTCGGGGGATACGCCGGAATCCTGATGCAGGTTGTCGACGTTCTGGGTGATCACGGCGGCGACCTTGCCATCGTTCACCAGCCGGGCGACGGCGTAGTGGCCGGCGTTGGGCTTGGCGCCTGTCCAGCCGGCCGAGCCCTTGAAGGTGCGAGCCCAGGCCTCGCGGCGTTTCTCCTCGCTGGCGACGAACTCCTGGAAGTAGATCGGCTTCATCCGGCTCCAGACGCCGCCGGGGCTGCGGAAGTCGGGCACGCCGGACTCGGTGGAGATGCCGGCGCCGGTGAACACCGCCACGCGGCGGGCGTCGGCGATCAGGCGGGCGAGGGCGGCGCGGGCGTCCATCGCGCTAGGCTGGCACGGCAAGGCGTTGGCGCCAATTCCTCCCCCATGCGGGTCAGCCGCTCAGGCCCTGGACGATCGGCTCGCCCTTGGCCTCCTTCAGCGCCGAGGCGACGATGGGCTGGGTCCAGTAGCGGTCGAACCAGAGCTCGCGCCAGGGATCGCCTGCGGTGAAGGCGCGGGACTGCGCCGAGAGGTCCACCCGGCCTTGCGCGTCCTTCAGCGTCGCGCCTTCGGCGGCGAGCGGGGCGATCTGCCGACGCACCTCGGCCAGCAGCGCGGTCAGGCGGTCGAGGTAGGCGGCGTCGCGCATCGGCCTGCCGTGGCCGGGGATCAGCACCGCGAAGTCGAAGGTCTTCAGCTTGCCGAGCGTCTCGATCCATTCGCGCGGATAGCCGCCGAACCCATAGGGGATGGGCGACACGACGATGTCGCCGGCGATCAGCACCCGCTGGTTGGGCAGCCAGACCACCGCGTCGCCATCGGTGTTCGCCCGGCCGAGATAGCGCGCCTCCACGGGCGCCTGGGCGTCGTCCAGCACCAGGCGGTCGTCAAAGCCTTCCTTCGGGGCGATGGTAAGCGTCCCGTCCATATCCTTGACCAGCCACAGGAAAAGCCGCTCCAGCCTGCGCCAGCCCTCACGTTCGTCCTCGGTGGTCGCCTTGGCGGCGTTGTCGCGCGCCATCGGGGGGACGCCGCCGAACTGCTTGAGCAGGGCCGCATTGCGCTCAGCGTCGGGCGCGGCGGGTGTGTTCATCGTCGCAGGGGTCTGAAGGTGGCGCCGGGTGGCGGCCGTGCCGATGGTCCGCACCTCGGGCCAGGCCTTGAGGATCTCCGAGAGGCCCTGCGGATGATCGCCGTGCCAATGGGTGAGGATCACCGCCTTCACCGGCTTGTCCGAGAGGCCCCGCACCAGGCCGACCAGCCGCCGTCCTCCGCCCGCCGAGCCGCCGGCGTCGACCAGCACCAGACCGTCAACTTGCTCGATCACGGTGACATTGCCGATCGGCTGCAGATGGAAGGGCTCGGCCTGGCGGATCGCCCACACATGGTCGGCCACCGGCTCGGCGATCTCGAAATAGCCGTCGGCGACCAGATCGGCGGGCGCTTGAGGCGGGGCGGCGACGGCGGGGCCGGCGGCAAGGCCGAGCGCGGCGAGCAGGATGGCGAGCTTCATGGGTCCCCCTCACGGTGGAGGACATCACGCGGGCCCGACCCGCCCTAGTGAACTCGGCTTCATCTGGCGGCTTGGCCTGCGCCAGGGATTGACGCAAGGCTGTCGGGCCATGATCAGACGCCTCCTCGCCGCCGCCATCGGCGTGTTCGCCATGACCACCGCCGCCGAGGCCGCCCAGCCGAAATGGGCGATCGTGGTGCATGGCGGAGCGGGCGTGATCGAGCGCAGCGACCTCACCCCCGAGCAGGACGCCGCCTATCGGGCCGCCATGAGCCGGGTGACGAAGGCCGGCGCGGATGTGCTGGAACGCGGAGGCTCGGCGCTGGACGCCATCGAGGCGACCATACACATGCTGGAGGACGACCCGCTGTTCAACGCCGGCCGCGGCGCGGTGTTCACTGCCGAGGGCAGGAACGAACTCGACGCGGCGATCATGGACGGCGCCACGCTGAAGGCCGGGGCGGTCGGCGGGCTGACCCGCACGCGCCATCCGATCTCGGCGGCGCGGGCGGTGATGAACAAGTCGCCGCACGTTTTCCTGATCGGCTCGGGGGCGGACGCCTTCGCCGCCACGCAGGGGCTGGAGCAGGTCGATCCGGCCTATTTCTTCACCGAGCGCCGCTGGCGTTCGCTCGGCAAGGCGCTGAAGGCGCAGGGGCTGCCGATGCCGCAGCGCCCGGCCGGCGCACCGCTGGCTTCAGACGCGGCCGCGGCCCTGGCGCACGATGAAGGCAAGTATGGGACAGTCGGCGTGGTGGCGCTGGATGCGTCGGGGCGCGTGGCCGCCGGCACCTCCACCGGTGGCACCACCGGCAAGCGCTGGGGCCGGGTAGGCGACTCTCCGGTGATCGGCGCGGGCACCTACGCCAACGCGGCCTGCGCGGTCTCGGCGACCGGGACGGGGGAGTATTTCATCCGCCTGACCGTGGCCCGCGAGATCTGCGCCCTGGTGGAATACAAGGGCCTCTCCCTGCAGGCGGCGGCCGACCAGGTGATCCAGAAGGAACTGACCGCGCTCGGCGGCGATGGCGGGATCATCGCCGTCGCGCCGACCGGCGAGATGGCCTGGAGCTTCAACACCTCAGGCATGTACCGCGCCCGCGCCGCCGAGGGGCAGGCGCTCACGGTGGGCATCTACAAGAACGATCCTTGAGGCCCAGGTTCTGACTAGCGCTTCGGGCGCGCCGCGGCCTTGGCGAGATTGAACGCCACGGCGGCTTGCACGAGGGCCTTGAACGCCGCGGCGTCGATCCTCGCGCCTTCGTGGATATCGATGGCCCGCCGCGCGCCGCCGTCGAGGCCGGCGTTGAAGAGGCCGGACGGATCGTCCAGCGCCGCGCCCTGGGCGAAGGTCAGCTTGACCTTGTCCTTGTAGGTTTCGCCGGTGCAGAGGAGGCCGGCGTGCTCCCACACCGGAACCCCGGACGGGTTCGTGGGCTTGCGCCACTTCACCGCCTCGACCACCTCGGGATCGGCCTCCTGGATGAGCTTGCGTATCCGGGCCAGCGCCTCGCCGCGCCAATCGCCCAGCCGGGCGATTTTCGCATCGATCAGTTCGGACGCCGTCTCCGTCGTGGTCATGGTCTTTCACCTTTCGAGGATGCGGCCCTGGTGGACAGGCTGGATTGCTTGCAATATGCAATCAGTCTGCCGGTCTGGAGGAAAGCTTCATGGTGAAGATCTACGGCCACCCGTTCTCTTCCTTCTCCTGGAAGGCGTTCATCGCGCTTTACGAACGGGATGTGCCTTTCGAGTTCCTGATGCTGGACCCCGACCACCCGGAGAACCTCGAGGTCGTCGGCCGGCTCGCCCCGACCGGCCAGTTTCCGGTGCTGGTCGACGGCGACCGGGTGGTGATCGAGTCCGCGGCGATCATCGAATACCTGGACCTGCACCACGGCGACGCCCCGCCGATGGTGCCGGCCGATCCGCGCGCCGCCATCGAGGCGCGGCAGATGGACGGGGTCTTCGACGACTACGTCATGATCCAGGTTCAAAGAGCGGTGTCTTCGGCCCTGCGCGAGGAGTCCAAGCGCGACCCCTGGGTCGAGGGCGAGGTGCAGGCGACCCTCGACAGGAGCTATGCCTGGCTCGACCGATGGATGACCGGCCGGACCTGGGCGGCCAACGAGACGTTCGGCATCGCCGACATCGCCGCCGCGCCGGCGCTTCACTATGCCAACTGGGCGTTTCCGATCCCTCAGACCCTGACCGCGCTTAGGGACTATCGCGCGCGGCTCGTGGCGCGGCCTTCGGTGGCGCGGGTGATCGACGAGGCGCGGCCCTGGCGGGATTACTTCCCCCTCAAGGGGCGCGGGACCCCGGACTGAGAGCGCGGGCATCGGCGCGCTCACATCTTCTCGCCGGGCAGCCGGGCGGCCTGCCGCACCCAGTCGGCGAACCGGGCCTCGTCGAACTCGCCCTCGCGGATGTCGAGGTGACGGGCGGCCTCGTATTTGGATTTGCCCGGCGGGACCGGGTCGAGCGAGGACCCGCGGAAGAAGATCGCCTTCACATAGCTGGTGAAGCAGTGGAGGCTCAGGAACCAGAGGTCATCCTCGACCCCGTAGAAGGGCGAGTTCCACTTCACCGCCTTGCGCACGCCCGGGACGGTGCGGCCGATGACCGCGTCGATGCGGCGGCCGATGTCGCGCTTCCAGCCTGGCATGGCGGCGATGTAGGCCTGCACGGGCGCCTCGCCGTAGCCCTTGGGGATCTGGGGATTGCCGCCGGAGAGCAGCGCGATCTCGCCGGATTTGGGCTTCGCCGCCTTGCCCGGCGCGGCGGCTCTGGCCTTGGCCATGGTCGGCTCCTTAGGCGCTCCGCCCGCCACGCCGCCTGGCGAGGTAGGGAAGGGCGAACAGGTAAAGTCCGGTGGCGAGCATGAGGAAGAGCGGCGGCAGCGGCGAATAGGTGATCCAGGCGGGCGGCGTCCTCTGCGACAGGGCGACGAAGTTGGCGATCACCGTCGCCGTGAAGATGATCGACAGCCAGCGGTGGGTCTGCCGCACGCCATTGTTCCAGTTCACGAACGATCTCCTTTGAAAGCGGGCGATCAGGCCAGGCCCGCCAGGGCCTGTTCCAGCCGGTCGAAATGCGCCGGCCAGCCGGCCCTGGCGCCGCCGTAGTAGCGCGGCTGGTCCCTGCGGAAGCCGGCCTGCTCCATGCGCAGGCGCGTCCCCTCCGGGATCGGCGCGAGCGTCCAGGTGACGACGCTCTTCAGGTTCGAGTCGCCCCAGCTGTAGGCGAGCGTCTCATGGGGCTCCATCGCCAGCACCTCGCCCTCGACGGCGCCCCAGTCGGCCCTGAAGCTGAACCTCTGGCCGAGCGTGGCCTGGAAGTCGTTCTTCATCAGCAGCCAGGCCTCCAGGAGGGGCGCTTGGGTGAGCGCGCGCCAGATCTTCTCCGGCGGATGCGGCATGTCGCGCTCGACCACGATGGAGAGGGTGTCGTCGGCCGGCGCGGTCACTGGTCCATCCTGTTCAACAGATCCTCCAGGCCGTCGAAGCGGCGCTCCCAGAAACGGGTCATCTCGCGGGTCCAGTCGACCAGCGGGGCCAGGGCGTTCAGTTCGGCCCCGTAGTGCGTCTGGCGCCCCTGGCGCCGGTCGCGCACCAGGCCGGCCTGCTTGAGGACACCGAGGTGCTTGGAGACCGCCGGCTGCGAAATTCCGGCCCGGGCCGTCAGCGCGCCCACCGTCTGTTCGCCCTCGCGGCACAGGCGCTCGAAGAGGGCCCGCCGGGTGGGATCGGCGAGGGTTCGGAACAGGACATCGGAGGACGGCGTCATCGGGTTTCAATCAATAACCCACGGGCTATGTGTTGATCTATAGCCAGCCAGATATGGGTTGATCAAGGGCCTGCGGTTTCGGCGGCGAGGGCGCGCTCGGCCCGGCAACGCCGCGGTAACGTTATGCCGACGTTAACGACCTCCAGCGCTCATTAGGGCCGAACGTCCCGCAACCCCGAAACCGCCCTCGACAGGGGCTCTCGGACAGCGGGCCAGTGGCTCAGGTGGGGTGGTCGGAGGACGCTGAATGCCCGCGCGGTTGCGGGAGAAGTCTCCTGTAAAGCCGAAGGTGAAGCCGCCCGCCCGGGCGAGGGCCGCGGCCCCGCGCCCGCCGGTCGGCAAGCTGCGGGCGGTGCGGGCGCTGGCGCTGGGCTCGGCCTGGCCGGCGCTGGCCGCCACCGTCGCGATGGCCGGGGCCGTGGGCGCGGTGCTGGGCACCGGTGGCCGCTGGTGGGCCTCGATGGACTACACCGCCCGGCAGATGGACGACCAGCTGGCCGCCGTCGGCTTCGAGATGCGCAACTTGAAGGTCGAGGGCGCCTCCAAGCTGGCCGAAGGCGATATCCTCGCCGCCGCCGCGCTGCACCGGCACGACTCGGTGCTGACCGTCGACCTGCCGAGCCTGCGCCAGCGGGTCGAAGAGGTGCCGTGGGTGGAGAAGGCGACGGTCTCGCGGCTGCTGCCCGACACCCTGGTGATCGACATCAAGGAACGCCCGCGTCTGGCTGTCTGGCAGCACCGCGGACGCATGGCCGTGCTCGACGCCGACGGCGTGGTGATCGGCGGCGCCGACCCGTTCCGTTTCGCCGACCTGCCGCTGGTGGTGGGGGAGGGCGCCGCTGAGAGCGCGCCCGACATCGTGCCGCTGATCGCCGCCCGGCCGCAGCTGATGCACCGGGTCGAGGCGCTGGTGCGGGTCGACGATCGCCGCTGGGACGTGCGTCTGAAGGACGGCGCGCTGATCCAGCTACCGGCCGTCGACGAGGACGCCGCCCTGATCCGCCTCGACCAGCTCGACCGCGCCGGCCGCCTGCTGGCGCTCGGTTTCGAGCGCATCGACCTGCGCAATCCCGAGATGGTCGCGGTGCGCCCGCGCCTGCCGGCCCCCAAGTCCGTCGAACCCCCCGTGCAAGGAGCCTGAAAGGCCCATGGTGATGACCGCCACCCGCGCCGAAGAGCGCAAGCAGCGTGAAGGCCTGAAGGCGGCGCTCGCCCGCCAGCCGGTGATCGCGGCGGTCGACCTGGGGGCCTCCAAGGTCGCCTGCTTCATCATGAAGCCCGAAGGTGTGCGCCGGGGCGACCGCACCTTGACCACCGCCGGCGTCGGCTATGTGCAGTCGCGCGGCGTGCGGGCCGGGGCGATCGTCAACCTCGACGAGGCGTCCGAAGCCATCGCCCAGGCGGTGGAGCGGGCCGAGTCGATGGCCGGCTGCAGCGTCACGGGGGTCACCGTCGCCACCGCCGGCGGCCAGTTCAAAAGCCACCGAGTGAAGGCGCGCGTCGGCCTGTCCTCTCGCCCGATCAACGATTCCGACCTGCAGCGCGCCATCACCGCCGCCGTCGCCCAGGCCCGCCAGGCCGGCCGGCGGCCGGTGCACATCCTGCCGATCGCCTGGTCGGTGGATAACCAGAACCATGTGCGCGATCCGCGGGCGATGTTCGGCCGCGCGCTCGGCGTCGAGCTCTTGATGGTCTCGATCACCGAGACCTCGTTCCAGACCCTCGGCTCCTGCGTCGAACGCGCGCACCTGGAGTTCGCCGGCGTGGTCGCCGCGCCGTTCGTCTCGGCGCTGGCGGCGCTGGAGGAGGACGAGGTCGACCTCGGCGCGGTCTGCATCGACATGGGCGGCGGCGCGACCTCGGCGGCCGTCTTCACCGGCGGGGCCCTGGTGCACGTTGATTCGGTGCCGGTCGGCGGCCATCACGTGACCGGCGACATCGCCCGCGGCCTTTCCACCTCCATCGTCGGCGCAGAGCGCATCAAGACCCTGCACGGCAGCGCCATCGCCTCGGCCAACGAGGACCGCGAGATGATCGAGGCGCCGCCGCGCGGCGACGATCCAGGCGCGGGGCCGGTGATCGCGCCGCGCTCGCTACTCAAGGGCATCATCGCCCCCCGCGTCGAAGAGACGCTGGAACTGCTGCGCGAGCGGCTGAAGGCGTCTGGCGCGCCGGTGGAGCCGGGCGCCGGCATCGTGCTGACCGGCGGAGCCAGCCAGCTGGCCGGCGTGCGCGAGGTGGCGGTGCGGGTGTTCGACCGGCCGGTGCGCCTGGGCCGTCCGCGCCGAGTGCCGCACCTGGCCGATGCGGCTTCCGGACCCGCGTTCTGCGCGGCCGCCGGTGTTCTGCACCGTGCGGCGTTTGGTCCGAGGGAGGCGGTGGAGAGCAAGGTGCTCGCCGGCCGCCAGCCGGATGCGGGGCGCAACCCGGTGTCGCGTGGGCTGGCGTGGTTGAAGGAAAACCTCTAGCGCGTTGATCGGCCTTGCGTGGTTCGAGACGCGGCTTCGCCGCTCCTCACCATGACTAGGTCTTTGCTGCGACTAGGTCTTTGCTGCCCTAGTCATCCTGAGGGCCCGCGAAGCGGGTGTCTCGAAGGACGCAGTGACGCGCAGCTTCCCACAGCCTAGCCGGGACTCATTTCGGACTCAGGATTGGGCTGAGAAGGCGCAGCGGCTTCGGTCGCGCCCAAGCCGCCCACAACTCAGTCAACAGCACAGCTTTATTCTATCCCCAGCGGCGTCTCGACGCCCCGCCGACTCAGCTTATGCAGTTAACCCTCAATTAAGCATGTCGGTTTCTAGTTGAGTAACCGTCAAAGGGTCGCCCGGCGGGCGGGTCGCCGGGCGCCTTTGAGAATTGCGGGATACGGGGTCCTTTATGGCTATTTCACTGTCCGCGCCGCGCGCCACCGAGCTGAAGCCTCGGATCGTTGTGTTCGGTATCGGCGGGGCGGGCGGCAACGCCGTCAACAACATGATCGAGGCGGGGCTCGAAGGCGTCGAGTTCGTGGTCGCCAACACCGACGCCCAGCAGCTGCAATTCTCCAAGACCGACAACCGCATACAGCTCGGCGTTCAGGTGACGCAGGGGCTCGGCGCCGGGGCCCATCCCGAAGTCGGCATGAGCGCGGCCGAGGAATCCATCCCGGAGATCGGCGAGCACCTGGACGGCGCGCACATGGTGTTCATCACCGCCGGCATGGGCGGCGGCACCGGCACGGGCGCGGCGCCG
>JADZBR010000178.1 GCA_020852035.1 Caulobacteraceae bacterium | reverse complement strand
CGCCAGACGTTTGGTTTCGCGCTGTCGCATGCCCAGAACGGCTTGTCCTATGAGGACGCCAAAACGCTGGCGGGCTATCGTCCAGCCTTGGTCGAGGTGTTGGAGGATGACGACGGAGACACCTATCGCGCGGTCTACTGCGCCCATTACGAAGACGTCGTCTACGTCCTGCATTGCTTCAAGACGAAGTCGACCCAGGGCCGAAACCTGCCGAAGCGGGACAAGGAGACGATCGAGGCGCGTCTGGCCGAGATGAGGCGGATCGAAACCGAGAAGGCGAAAGCCAGGAAGCAGACACCCTGATGGAAAAGTTTGTCACCCCCGCCGGCCGAAGCGTCCTGGACGACCTCGCCCTTGATGACGGCTATGTCGTGAAAGCCAAGCTCGCCGTGCGCCTCAAGCGAACCATCGCCGAGATGGGCCTCAGCCAGCGGGAGGCGGCCAGCCGTCTGCCAATCAATCAGCCCAAGCTCTCCCTTGTCACCCAGGGTAAGCTCGACGGCGTCAGCCAGGCCATGCTGGAAGATTGCCTGCGGGCGCTGGGTCACGACATCGAGATCAAGATCGGCCCCCGCCATGACCGGGTAGGGAAGATCGTCGTGCGCGAGTTTGTCTGACCTCTGGTCCCTCAGGCCGCCGCCTTCGCCTCCTGCGCCGGCAGGCGCACCGTCGCCACCGTGCCTTCGCCGAGCGTGCTCTCCAGATGGAGGTCGCCGCCGTGCAGCTGCGCCAGGGCGCGCACCAGCGACAGGCCAAGCCCCGTGCCCGCCGCCTTCTGGTCGGCGTCGCCCGCCTGCTCGTAGGGCCGGCCCAGCCGCCCCAGGTCCTCCGCCGCGATGCCGACGCCGGTGTCGGCCACCGCCACCTCCAGCATGCCGCCCGCGACGCGCGCCGTGACCGTCACCGAACCGCCCTTGGGCGTGAACTTCAGGGCGTTGCCGACCAGATTCAGCACCATCTGCTTCAGCGCCCGGCGGTCGGCGGTCACCTCCAGCGGCTGGCGGGGCAGGACGCCGCGCAGCTGCACGCCGTTCTGGTCGGCCTGCACGCGGGCCAGGCGCAGGACGGACGTCACCGCCTCGGCGGCGTCGAAGTCCTCCAGCGCCAGTTCGTAGCGGTCGGCCTCGATCTTCGACATGTCGAGGATGTCGTTGATCAGGTCCAGGAGGTGGCGGCCGCTCTCGTGGATCAGCTCGGCGTATTCGGCGTAGCGTTCGGGCAGGGGGCCGAACAGCTTGGCGCGCATCACGTCCGAGAAGCCCATGATGGCGTTCAGCGGCGTGCGCAGCTCATGGCTCATGTTGGCCAGGAAGCGGCTCTTGCCGCTATCCCTCGCCACGGCGGCGTCGCGCTCGGCCTCGGCGGCGGCGATGCGGCGGGCCTCGCCGGAGGCGTCGCGCAGCACGCCCAGGATGCGGTCCTCGCCGGCCCGGCGCAGATGCAGCGACACCCAGCCGCCGGGATCGCCGGCCGGCTCGAAGGCGACCTCGGCCTCGCCGGCGGTGTAGGCTTCCTCCAGCGCCTGTTCGATCCTCGCGCGGGTCTCGGCCGGCCCGCCGGTCCAGATCAGGCCCAGTTCGCTCAGCGCGCCTTCATCGACGCCGCGCGGCGGGTCGCCGAAGGTGGCGGTCACCCGCCCGGCGGCGGTCAGCGCCAGATAGCAGAACGGTTGGGCGGCCAAGAGGCGCGCGAGCCGCACGTCAGCCGGATCGACCGCGACCGGGCGTGGCCAGGCGAGCTTCAGTCCCCAGCCCAGACCGCCGAGCGTCGTCAGCCAGGCGAAGAGGCCCAGCCGCCAGTCGGCCAGCGCCGGGTCGGCCGCCACCCCCGCCGAACGCGCCAGCGCCAGGGCGCCCAGCATGGCCAGGCTCAGCACCACCGCCAGCCGCAGGCGTCTCCGATCCTGCAGCGCCAGGCCCGCCGCCACCGGCGTCAGCGCCAGCGCCGCCAGCGGCCCGACCAGCCCGCCGGTCAGGAGCGCCGCCAGCGCCCCGCCCACCGTCCAGATCGTCAGCAGCCAGCCGCCCCGGTCCGGCCGCGCGGCCAGCACGCCGCCGGCCACGGCGGGCGCGATCAGGCCCAGCGCCACGGCCGTCAGGGTCCAGCGGTCCTGGCCCAGCGCCAGCGCCAGGGTGGCCATTGCCGCCCCGGCCATCAGCCAGGCCAGATGCCAGCGCGAAAGCTCGCGCGCGCGGCCCTCCGCTTCGGCTTCGGCGATGTCGCTCGTGGGACTCACCGCCCGAGCTTAGCCCGCCCCGTCCGCGCCCGCGAGGCGGCTCGCCCCTTTGGCGAGCGCTTGCGCACAGCCCATCCCCCGCTTAAGTCCGCCGCGCCCATGCCCGATGACATCCAGACCGCGCTCAACGACCTGGCCGACGAGTTCGAACTCCTCGGCGACTGGGAGGAACGCTACCGCTATGTGATCGAGCTCGGCCGCGAGCTCGAGCCGCTCTCCGAGGCCGAGCATTCGGACGCCAACAAGGTGCGCGGCTGCGCCAGCCAGGTGTGGCTGGTCACCGAGCCGCGGAGCGACGGGCTGCTGGGCTTCCGCGGCGATTCCGACGCCCATATCGTGCGCGGCCTGATCGCCATCCTCCTGCGCCTGTTCTCCGGCCGTCCCCCCGCCGCCATCGCCGGCTTCGACGCCAGGGCGGCGCTGGAGCGTCTCGGCCTGTCCAGCGCCTTGTCGGCCCAGCGCTCCAACGGCCTGAACGCGATGGTCGCGCGGATCAAGCGCGACGCCGAGGCTTTGGCCTGGCGTTGAAGTTGCGAAATCAACCCAGGATAGTCATCCTGAGGGGCCCGCGCAGCGGGCGTCTCGAAGGACGCACGGTCCTCCCGCCTCACCCGATCCGGTAGTGGTCCGCCAGCCGGCCGAGGGCCAGCTTCAGCAGCGTCTTGCCCGAGCGTCGCGGCAGGCCCAGCGCCCGCTCGGCCGCCTCCAGCGCCGAGCCGGCCAGGCACACCTGCTCCAGAACGCCGCGCAACCCCGGCCCCGCCGCCTCCAGCGCCGCGGCGATCCGCGCCTTGGCCGCGCGCGCCCGTTCGGCAGGCTCCAGCCCCGCGCTCCGGCCGCCGCGCGACCTGGGACCGGCGTCCCAGGACATGGTCATCCGCCCGATCAGCCCGGCGCGGTGGAAGTCCTCGCGCAGCCGCTCGCCGGCCGCCGCCTCGCGCGGGTCCAGCCACGGCCGTCCGGCCGCGTCCTTGCGGCGGGCGAGCCAGGCGACGGGCGATTCCCCCAGGTTGACCCGCCGGGGCGTCAGCCGGCCGTCGTCCTCCACCACCGCCCGCTCGCCCTCGATCATCCCCGGTCGCCCCGCCCGGTCGGGCGGTGGCGGGGCCGGGCGGGCCGCCAGGGTCCAGCCGCCGTCGGGCCGCGCCTTCAGCCCCGGCGTGCGGGCGAGGGCGGCGAAGGCGGCCTCGTCCAGGGTCAGCAGCGACCGCCGCCGGCGGTCGGCCGAGCCGCGCACCGCGTAGCCGTCGCCCGAGGTCGCCAGCCACGCGCCGGGACGCCGCAGAACCTGGGCGGCGCGGGCGGCCAGCCGTTCGGCGATGTCGTTCATCGCGGCTCCGGCGCCTCGCGCAGGCACGCCTCCATGACCGCCAGGCGCGCATCGAACGCGGCGTCGTCGCGCAGGTCCTCGATGCGATGGCAGGCGTGGCTGGCGGTGGTGCGGTCGCGCCCGAAGGCGGCGGCGACGCGGGCCAGCGGCCAGGAAAACCCTACGTGTGTCAGATACATGGCGATCTGCCGTGCGCGGGCGGCCGGGGCGCTGGCGCGGCTGGCGGCGGCGATCTGGCCAGCGGGCACGCCGGTGGCCATCGCCACCAGGCTGGTCACGAAAGCCGCCGCCAGCCGGTCGCGGCGGGGGTCGGCAAGTTCGCCGAACTCGGCGAGGTGGGAGTCGCTGAGCGACATCTGGACTGGTCCTCGAACTGATGGGCGGCGCCACGTCGGCGTCGGATCAGAGGCTAATACGGCCTACAGTTGCGAGGAGAAGTTTCCTATTTGTTCCTGTGAATAGGAATGTGCGCCTATCCGCGGAAGCGTGAACAGGTCGGATGGATGGGAGGACGTGGAGGTGCGGTGCGCGGCTCGAGACACGGCCCTGCGGGCCGCCCTCACCATGACGAAGTTTGTCAGGCGCCTGCCGGGTTGGTCATCCTGAGGGCCCGCGGAGCGGGCGTGTCGAAGGGCGCATGGCCGATCCGCCTCAGGCGGCGCGCACGCCGGTCGTATCGCCCTGCATGCCGACCACGGCGTCGTAGCCGAGGATCATGTCGACATCGGTCCCGTTGCTGGCCAGCGGCAGTCGCAGCCAGAGGATCTGGATATGCCCCGCCCCGCGCCAGGAGAGGTTGTGCACGCCCACGCCCGGCTTGCCCGTCCGCACCACTTCGTCGAGCTGGCCGCGCCAGTATTCGGCGGCCTGGGAGTTGTAGATGTCGCCCAGGGTGCGGCCGGTGATCTCGCGGCCGTAGACGCTGTAGAGTTCGGTGCCGGCCAGCCGCTGGCGGTAGTCGCCGTCCTCGCGCACGTCGATCAGACTGACGGTGGGCAGCAGGCGCTGGAAGCCGGAGGGGTGGATATCGGCGCGGCTCGGCAGGCGGCCGGCGCGTTTCAGGGAAGCCCAGTAGGCGAACAGCTCCTCGTGCGCCCTGGCGGCCGCAACGGAGGACCCGATCTGAGCTCCCATCTGCAGAGTCCTTAACAAGTCGTTGGATTCACGACGAATCACTTATCACCCACGAGGGATTCTCCCGGCAAGGGAAATCTGCCCGATTGGGGCGCGAATGCGGCGAAATGTGGCGGTGGGGACTCGCTTAAATCCTCCCCCATGTAGCGAAGCGAAATGGGGGAGGGGGACCGCGAAGCGGTGGAGGGGGCGAGGTTCTGCAGGGAGACTCAGCAAGGACGCGCCGGCGCACACCTGCTGAGGTCCGCGCCAAGTCGCGCCCCCTCCACCGCTTCGCGGTCGCCCACCCCCGCCGGCGGGGGCGGCTTTAGGCCCGCGCCCGCTTGCGCGCCGGCGCCTTCCGGCCGCCCTGGCCCAGGCCCATCTGCTTGGCCAGGTCCGAGCGGGCCTTGGCGTAGTTGGGGGCCACCATCGGATAGTCCTTGGGCAGGCTCCACTTGGCCCGGTAATCCTCGGGGCTCATGTTGTACTTGGTGCGCAGGTGACGCTTCAGCGACTTGAACTTGCGCCCGTCCTCCAGGCAGATCAGGTAGTCGGGGGTGATCGAGCGCTTCACCGGCACCGCCGGGTCCTTGGGAGGCGCCTCCGCCGCCGGCGCGCCGCCGGAGATGCCGGAGAGGGTGGCGTGGACGCTCTGGATCAGCGCCGGCAGTTCGGCCGCCGCGACGCTGTTGGCGCCGACATAGGCCGAGACGATGTCCGCCGTCATCTCGATCAGTTCGGATTTCTCTTCCATTCCCGGGGTGTTCCCAATATCTGGTGTCGCGGCGATGCTCTGCATGTCACGAGAATTCAGTTTAGTTGGGATTATAGCCTGATCCCTCCAAGCACAAGCTTGGATGAGTTTTGATCAGCGCGCGAAGTCGTTGGTCAGCACCAGCATCGCCGCGCGCTGCGGTGCGGAATACTCGTCGACAGCCTCGTCGTCGCCTTCGCGGATGGCCTTCATCAACGCCGGGGTCAGGGCGCTGGTCAACGACCAGTTCCAGTAACGCAGCACCGTCTGGGCGCGGTCGACGGCGATCATGTCGTAGGTGGTCAGCACCCGCTCCAGGGCCGCGGCGAGCCCGCCGGCCTCGTCGGTTTCCGGCCGCCTGAGGCCACGCCAGAGCGCCCGCACCGCGGCGCGCGGCAGGCCGGTGGCCTTGCAGAGGATGGCCACCGGCTCGCCGCCGGGGTCGGTGAAGATCTTGGCGCCGGTCATCGGCTTGAGGCCCGACAGGTAGGCGATCTCCTCGGCGGTCTCGCGGGTCAGCCCGGTCTGGGCGGCGGCGACCGCCTCCTCGAGGCTGGCGAAGGGGCTGCGCTCGATGGCGCCGCGGTTGCGCTGGCGGCGCTCGATGAACTGCAGGGCCTTGCGCGAGAGCGGGTCCTGCCAACCCTCCTCGGCGGCCATCGCGAAGATGTCGCTGGCCGCGTCCTGCAAGATCTCGCGGCTGACGGCGAACCTTTGCAGGATGGTCCGGCGGGCGTCCGCGTCGGCCCACCAGAAGAGGATGTAGGCGTGGGCCGGCCGCAGTTCCGGGCGTCGCAGCAGCAGGCCGGTGATGCGCGCCGATTCCCGCGTGGCGGCCACCATCGTCTCGATCGCGCCGGCCGAGAGGCGAGCCTCCTCGTTGCGCAGCAGCATCTCCATGACCAGCGGCTCGCCGGCCTCGATCACCGCCTCGGCGACCACCTCGCTGACCCCGCGGCGCATGGCGATCAGCCGGCGGTGCTCCAGGGTGGTCTGGCGGGCGCAGTCGATGAGGTCCGGGTCGCAGATATGCCCGGCGTTCTCCAGCAGCGGCGAGGCGACCTCGATGATGTCCCGCAGCAGCAGCCGCAGGATGGAGGAGGGGATCTCGCTCAGCGCCGAGAGCCGCCGGGCGACCTTGGCGCGTTCCTCGGGCGCGGCCTCGCGGACGATCTCGACCAGGAGGTCCGCCGTCATGGCCCGCTCGAAACTGTTGATCCGGCTGCCGGGCAGGCAGACCACGTCGGCCAGCCGCTTGAGCAGCGCCAGCCGCGCCCGCGAGGGGCGGGGGGCGACCACGATCTCCTCCTGGGAGGCGTGGCCGAACAGCGGGGCGACGGCGGACTGGCTCATGGGCTCGCGAAGACGAGGCGACAGCCCGATTCGATCATGCTTGGCGTTAACCAGCGGCTAATCACGACGGTCGAGCCGCAGTGCGTCCTTCGAGACGCGCTTCGCGCTCCTCAGGATGACTAAGTCAGCAAAAAACGTCGTCATGGTGAGGAGCGGCCCGTCGGGGCCGCGTCTCGAACCACGCATTGACGATCAGCGAAAGTCTGGCGCTTCCCAGTTCGCCCAGATGTCGGGCAGGTCGCCGGAGACGGTGTTCGGCCAGGTCGCCGGGCGCTTTTCGAGGAACGAGGTGACGCCCTCGACGGCGTCCTTCGAGGCGCCTCGGGCCTGCACGGCCCGGCTGTCGGCGCGGTGGGCGATCATCGGGTGCGGCGCGCCGGCCATGCGCCAGATCAGCTGACGGGCGAGGGCGTTGGACACCGGCGAGGTGTTCTCGGCGATCTCGCGGGCCAGGGCCTGGGCGGCGGGCAGCAGTTCGTCCGGCGCGTGGACCGAGCGGACGAGGCCCTTCTCCAACGCTTCCTGCGCCGGGAAGACGCGGCCGGTGTAGATCCACTCCAGCGCCTGGGAGGGGCCGACGAGGCGCGGCAGGAACCACGAGGAGGCCGCCTCCGGATTGATCCCGCGCTTGTTGAAGACGAAGCCGAACCGCGCCTCCGTCGAGGCCATGCGGATGTCCATCGGCAGCTGCATGGTCACGCCTACGCCGACCGCCGCGCCGTTCACGACGGCGATCACCGGCTTCAGGCTCTCGTAGATGCGCAGCGAGACCATGCCGCCGCCGTCGCGGTAGACGTCGCCCACCTGCAACTCGGCGCGGCCGGCTTCGGTCCTGGCCTGGGCGTCGCGGTTGAAGGTGTCGCCACCGGCCGCCAGGTCCGCCCCCGCGCAGAAGCCGCGCCCCGCGCCGGTGACGATCACCGCCCTGACCGCATCGTCGCCGTCGGTCTCGTCGAAGGCGGCGATCAGTTCGTACATCATCTTGCCGGTGAAGGCGTTCAGCCGGTCGGGCCGGTTGAGGGTGATGGTCGCGACGGGGCCGTCGACAGCGTAGAGCAGGGTCTCGAACGTGGGCATCGGCGTCCTCCTTGGCGATCTTGTCCGCCATCGCGCCCGCTTGACCTACCGGACGTCAAGGGCGGCATATGCCGGCTGAACAACGATAAGGTGGGGGAACGGGCCCATGTCCAAGGTCATCGAAGCCGACTACGTCATCGTCGGCGCCGGCTCGGCGGGATGCGTGCTGGCCAACCGGCTGAGCGCCGACGGGACGACCAAGGTCGTGCTGCTGGAAGCCGGCGGCGACGACCGGCCGACCCACAACCCCGGCCAGTTCTGGTCGAACATGATGGTCCATGTCCCGGTCGGCTATTCGCAGACCCTGAAGGACCCCAAGGTCAACTGGCTCTACCAGACCGAGCCGGACCCGGGCACCGGCGGGCGCACCCACGTGTGGCCGCGCGGCAAGGTGCTGGGCGGCTCGTCCTCGATCAACGGCCTGCTCTACATCCGCGGCCAGCGGGCCGACTACGACGGCTGGCGCCAGCTGGGCTGCGAGGGCTGGGGCTGGGACGACGTGGCGCCCTACTTCAAGCGGGCGCAGAACCAGGAGAACGTCCTCTTCGGCGACGACCACGGCAAGGGCGGCCCGCTCAACGTCTCGGATGTCACCCAGACCCACGAGGTCTCCGACGCGGTGGTGGAAGCCTGCGTCGAGGCGGGCGTCCCGCGCCGGCCGGATCTCAACGGGCCTGACCAGGAGGGCGTCGGCTACTATCAGCTGACGGTGAAGAACGGTCAGCGCTGCTCGGCGGCGGTGGCCTACCTGCATCCGGTGATGGGGCGCGGGAACCTGCGGGTGGAGACCAAGGCGCTCGCCAGCCGGGTGCTCTTCGAAGGCAAGAAGGCGGTCGGCGTCGAGTTCACCCGCAACGGCCGCACCATCACCGTCAAGGCCGCCCGCGAGGTGATCCTGGCCGGCGGGGCGATCAACTCGCCGCAGCTCCTGCAGCTCTCGGGCGTCGGGCCGGGCGAACTGCTGCTCGAGCACGGGATCGAGGTGGTCGCCGACCTGCCCGGCGTCGGCGAGAACCTGCAGGACCACTCTGTGATGACCACCACCTTCCGGCTGAAGAAGGGCACGGTGTCGGTCAACGAGCTGACCAACGGCCCGCGGTTCGTGGGCGAGGTGGCCAAGTATCTGACCCAGCGCAAGGGCCTCTTGACCCTATCGGCCGCCCACATCGCGGTCTTCTGCAAGTCGCGCGAGGAGCTGGCCGGGCCGGACATCCAGTTCCACATCCTGCCCGCGACAATGGACACCGAGAAGCTGGTCAATGAGCAGAAGATGGTGCTGGAGGGCGCGCCGGGCCTGACCATCGCCCCCTGCCAGTTGCGCCCCGAAAGCCGCGGCCACATCCGCATCAGGTCGGCCGACCCGGCGGCCCATCCCGCGATCTTCCCCAACTATCTGGCCGACCCGATCGACCAGCAGGTGGCGGTCGCCGGTCTGCACTGGGCGCGCAGGATCGCCGCCCAGCCGGCGCTGCAGAAATGGATCGACTTCGAGATGATGCCGGGCGAGGCGATGCAGGGCGACGAGGCGCTGCTGGCCTACGCCCGCATGGCCGGCACCACCATCTATCACCCGGTCGGCACCTGCCAGATGGGCCGCGGCCCCCGCGCGGTGGTCGACGCCCAGCTGAAGGTCAACGGGGTTGAGAACCTGCGGGTGGTCGACGCCTCGGTGATGCCGCGGCTGGTCAGCGGCAACACCAACGCCCCGACCATCATGATCGCCGAGAAGGCCGCCGACATGATCCTCGGCAAGGCCCCGGCGAGCGCGCTGGCGGCTTAGGGGAGGGCGGGTTCGACGTCGGTGTGGACGAAGTCGTCGCCGACGTAGAGCAGGGGTGCGCGCTGCGCCCTCGCCAGCGCGTAGGCGAAGGTGTCGCCGAGGTTCAGCTTCGACGGCTGGCGCGAGCCACGGCCGTAGGCGAGCCAGCCATCGGCGGCGATCGCGGATTGACGGGTGTCGAAATCGACAATCGTCACGCCGAGTTCGCGCAGCAAACCATCCAGGTCGCGCTTGCCTTGCCGGCGGTCGATGTTGCGCGAGCCAATCACCGTGGTCGCCTCGACGTAGGTCGCAGCCGAGACCTGCACGTCGGACGTTTCAAGGACCAGGCGCGCCAGGTCCTCGGCGCCCGGCTCGCGGAAGACGATGGCGCAGATCGCCGAAGTGTCGATGACCATCAACGGCGGGCCGATCGCGCCTGCAGCTCGTCGGTTTCCGTCGGCGCATCTTCCCATAAGGCGTCGAACTCCGCCTTGGTCGGCGGAGTGGTATCGATCATGTTGGCGCGCATCTTGGCCGCGAGGTCCATAATTGCGGCCACCTTGGCTTCGATTTCCGCCGCGCTCTTCGGCCGCGAGGCTGCCGCCCGCTCACGCGCCAGCCGTTCGCGCAACGCCACCGTGACCGCTTCGGTCATCGTCTCACCTGTGACGCGCGAGAGCTCCCGCGCCAGCCGATCCGCCTCCGCCGTCTTGATGCTGAGGGCCATGACGAACCTCCATGTCTAGACACCTAATCTAGACATTGGGTGCGCCATTTCCAAGCGTTGGTTCGTCCCCCTTGATTGACGCCTCGGAAGGGCCGCCTATGTCGGCTCATAATAAAGTCAGGGAGGACGGCCGCATATCGGCCGACAGACGCCATGCATCCGTCGCACCACGCCAGGACCACGCCCGACAAGCCCGCCTTCATCATGGCCGAGAGCGGCGAGACGGTGACCTTCGGCGAGCTGGACGCCCGCTCGAACCAGGGGGCGCAGCTGTTCCGCAAGCTGGGGATCGGGCCGGGCGATCCGATCGCCATCTTCCTGGAGAACCACCCGCGCTACTACGAAATCCTCTGGGCGGCCCAGCGGTCCGGCGTGCGCTACACCGCCATCTCCTCGAAGCT
Organism: Caulobacteraceae bacterium; assembly: GCA_020852035.1. Classification (GTDB taxonomy): domain Bacteria; phylum Pseudomonadota; class Alphaproteobacteria; order Caulobacterales; family Caulobacteraceae; genus Phenylobacterium. The sequence continues at coordinate 11,807 of JADZBR010000178.1, read as the reverse complement.
GACGGCGGGCGAGGTCGAGTACATCATCAATGACAGCCAGGCGAAGGCGTTCTTCACCTCGGCCCAGCTGATGGACGTGGCCCGGCAGGCGGCCGCCAACCTCAAGGGCGTCAAGCTCTTCAGCGTCGACGGCGCCGACGCCCCGTTCGAGGACTACATCGCCGCCCGCGACCAGATGCCGGCCGAGCCGGTGCCGGACGAGCAGGCCGGCGGGGCGATGCTCTATTCCTCCGGCACCACCGGCAAGCCTAAGGGGGTCAAGCGCGCCTTCGTGCCCGGCTCGCCGATCGAGGGCGGGGCGGGGCTCGGCATGGTCGCCGCACAGCTCTACGGGGCCTCGGGCGACAGCATCTACCTGTCGCCGGCGCCGCTCTATCACGCAGCGCCCCTGGGCTGGTCGATGGGGCTGATGGCCACCGGCGCGACCATCGTGATGATGGAGAAGTTCGATCCCGAGAAGGCGCTGGAATACATCCAGAAATACAGGATCACCCACGCCCAGTGGGTGCCGACGCACTTCGTGAAGATGCTGAAACTGCCGGCCGAGACCCGGGCGCTCTACGACACCTCGTCCCTGCAGGCGGTCTTCCACGCCGCCGCGCCGTGCCCGGTGCCGGTCAAGGAGCAGATGATGGCCTGGTGGGGCCCGATCATCCACGAGTACTACGCCGGCACCGAGGGCAACGGCATGACCGTGATCGGCCCGCACGACTGGCTGGCGCACAAGGGCTCGGTCGGCCAGTGCATCAACGCCGAGGTGAAGATCGTCGGCGAGGAGGGCGAGGAGCTCGGCCCGCGCCAGGAGGGCATGGTCTACTTCGCCGGCGGCGGCCAGTTCGAGTACCACAACGACCCGGCCAAGACCGCCGAGAGCCGTCACCCGAAGGGTTGGACCACCCTGGGCGACGTCGGCTGGGTGGACGAGGACGGCTTCCTCTACCTCACCGACCGCAAGAGCTTCATGATCATCTCCGGCGGGGTGAACATCTATCCGCAGGAGCTGGAGAACCTGCTCATCACCCACCCCAAGGTCGCCGACGTCGCCGTGGTCGGCGCGCCGCACGAGGAGATGGGCGAGCAGGTGGTGGCGGTCATCCAGCCGGCCAACTGGGCCGAGGCGGGAGACGATTTGGCGGCCGAACTGACCGCCTTCGCCCGCGCCAACATCAGCCACGTGAAGGCGCCCCGGAAGATCGACTTCATGGAGGAGTTGCCGCGCCACCCCACCGGCAAGCTCTACAAGCGCCTGATCCGCGACGCCTACTGGGGCAAGGAAGGCTCCAAGATCGTGGCTTGAAGGCGACCGCGCGCCGAACAGCCGTGCGTGGTTCGAGACGCGCCCCTGCGGGTCGCTCCTCACCATGACCAGGTTGTTGCTGATCTCGTCATCCTGAGGAGCCCGCGTCGCGGGCGTCTCGAAGCCAGACCGGCTGGGCGCACGGCCTGCCTGGACCTTGCCCAGGATTATGGAGTGTCCGCCGCCATTGGCGATCAGATTTCCGGCTCGATGCTGGATATCCTGCGCCAGGTGCGGCCGGAGTTCGAGACGGTGGGCTATCCTTTCGATCCGGCGATGACCACGGGCTATGCTATCGGCGAAAGCTACCGCGTGGATATCCTGACCACCAATCGGGGCCCGCCGCGGGACGCGCCTTCGCGGTCGCCCGCCCTGCGCACCGACGCCGTTCCCTTGACCTATATGGATTTCCTGCTCCGGGAGACGGTCGAGGCGGGGCTGCTGCACGGCGCCGGGGTGCTGGTCAACGTGCCCGCGCCGGCGAGATACGCCGTGCACAAGCTGATCGTTTCACGCAGCCGGACGGTGAACAGAGAAAAGGCCCGCAAGGACCGCCTGCAGGCCGAACAGCTGATCGAGGTGCTCGCCGAGGACGACCCCTTCGCCCTGCGCGAAGCCTACGCCGAGGCGCTGGGCCGAGGGCCGGCGTGGCGCAAGGTGCTGGAGGAGGGGGCGAGCCTCCTGCCGGCAGGCGCGCGCGAGGCGCTGGGCTAGGTTCGGGGCGACGCCGCGTCAACGTCGACAGCGTCGGACAGCGGCGCCATTCAGGGGGCCTGCCCGAAAGGAGTCGGCCATGCTCGATCGTCGTCAGCTGCTGGGCGCGGCGGCGGCCCTGGCCCTGCCGGGCGCCGCGCGAGCCGAGGCGGGCGAGGGCGCGCGCCTCACCGCCCTGCTCGACGCGGGGATGCAGCGGGCGCTGCTGGATTCGCCGCAGCTGATGACCCTGGTCGGCCTCGACGCCGGCCCCTACGCCGCGGCCCGCGGCAAGCTGGACGACCGTTCGCCCGCCGGCCTCGAGCGCATGCGCCGGCTGTTCGCCGAGATGCGCCGCGGCCTCGACGGGTTCGACCCCGCCCGCCTCGACGGCGCCGACTGGGTGAACCACCAGGCGGCCGCCTATCTGGCCGACACCACCCTGCAGAGCTTCGATTTCCCCTTCGGCGACCCCAATGTCGGGGTGGCCGCGCCCTACATCGTCTCGCAGCTCTCGGGCGCCTACCGCAGCGTGCCGGGCTTCCTGGCGGTGCAGCACCCGGTGCGGGCGGCCGGGGACGCCGAAGCCTACCTCTCGCGGCTTTCGGGCTTCGCCGTGCTGCTGGACCAGGAGACCGCGCGCGTCCGCGCCGACTTCGCCAGGGGCGTGGTCCCGCCGGATTTCGTGCTGAAGACCGCCCTGACGCAGTTCGACGCCTTCATGGCCCCGGCGCCGGCGCAGTCCGAACTGGTCACCGCGCTCACCCGCCGGACAACCGAACAGGCCATCGCCGGCGACTGGTCGGCGCGCGCGGCCCGCATCGTCGAGGCCGAGGTCTATCCGGCCCTGGCCCGCCAGGCCGACCTGCTGCGCGCCGCCCAGCCGACCGCCACCCATGACGCCGGCGTCTGGCGGCTGCCGGAGGGCGCGGCCTACTACCGCTACGCCGTGCGCGCGGCGACCACCACCGACCTGCCGGGGGAGGAGATCCACCGCATCGGCCTGGAGCTGGTGGCCGAACTCACCGCCAGGGCCGACGCCATCCTGAAGGCGCGGGGCCTCACCGAGGGGCCGGTCGCCAGGCGGATCGCCGCCCTGCGCCGCCAGCCCGCCCAGCACTATCCCAACGACGACGCCGGCCGCGCCGCGCTGCTGGCCGACCTGGAGCGCCGGGCCGAGGCGATGCGCGCGCGCCTGCCGCGGTGGTTCGGCCGCCTGCCCAAGGCCGGGGTGGTCGTGCGCCGGATGCCGGCCACCATCGAGGCGGGGGCCTCGGGCGCCACCTACCAGCCGCCGTCGCTGGACGGCCGGCGGCCGGGGATCTTCCAGATCAACCTGCGCGACCTGGCCGAATGGCCGAAGATGGACCTGCCGACCCTGGTCTATCACGAGGCGATCCCCGGCCATCACCTGCAGAACGCCCTGATGACCGAGGCGCCGGGCCTGCCGATGCTGCGGCGGATGCCGTTGTTCTCCGGCTATTCGGAGGGCTGGGCGATGTACGCCGAACAACTCGCCGACGAGATGGGCGTCTATGAGGACGACGAACTGGCGCGGCTCGGCTGCCTGGCCTCGCTGATGTTCCGCGCCGCCCGCCTGGTGGTGGACTCCGGCATCCACCACGCCCGCTGGAGCCGCGAGAAGGCTATCGCCTACATGGTGGAGACGCTTGGCGACGCCGAGAGCACCATGACCCGCGAGGTCGAGCGCTACTGCGTGCAGCCCGGCCAGGCGTCCGGCTACATGCTGGGCTGGCGTGCCTGGACCGAGGGCCGCGCCCGCGCGCGGGCGCGGCTGGGCGAGCGGTTCGACATCCGCGGATTCCACGACGCGGGCCTGCTGGCCGGCTCGATGCCGCTCGACGTGCTGTCGCGCGTGCTCGACGACTGGGCCGCGTCGCGCGGATAGCCGATGAGAAATGTCAGGTTGACCTGACATTCGGTTGATGTAAGGTTTGCCTTACACCAACTGGAGCGCTCCCATGCTTTCCCTGAATGCCGAACCCGCTCAAAGGCGCTATCTCGTCCGCACGATGGCGTTCATGTCCGCCTATGTGGCGTTGAACATCGCGGCCATCCTCGGCGCCTTCGACGGTCTGCGGCGGCCGGGCGCGTGGCTCTTCGCCCTGGCGGTGGCCGCGCCGGTTGCGGGCCAGATCTGGGCGACCCTGGCGCTGATGGAAGAAAGCGACGAGTTCGTCCGTGCGCTCACGGCGCGCCGCTTCATCCTCGCGTCCGGCCTGGGCATGGCGCTCTTCAGCGCCTGGGGCTTCGCCGAGAGCTACGCCGCCGCGCCGCACGCGCCGGGCTGGCTGATCTTCCCGCTGTTCTGGCTGGCCTACGGGGTGGTCTCGCCCTTCGTGCGGAGCACCCGCGGATGAAGAACCAACTGCGGACGCTTCGCCAGGCGCGCGGCTGGACCCAGCAGGACCTGGGAACGCGGCTGGCCGTCTCGCGCCAGGCGGTGATCGCGCTGGAATCGGAGCGTCACGATCCGTCACTGGACCTGGCCTACCGCATCGCCTCGCTGTTCGGCGTGCCGGTAGAGGAGATCTTCGAGAATCCGCATCGCTGAGCCGCTGTCTGGAAAGGCCGGTCATTCTGCGCCTTGATGCCCCGCCGGGGATAAATTCGTCGGCGCCTGTCGGATCGGCGGGCGCCGGGCCGTCCTTAGGCCGACGCAACACCAGGGAGGCTTTGATGCCTTACGTCGATGGTTTCGTGCTCGCCCTGCCCAGGGCCAATGTCGCGACCTATGAGGAGGTGGCCCGCAAGGCCGGCGAGATCTGGATGGAACACGGCGCGCTCTCCTATGTGGAGTGCGTCGGCGACGACACGCCCGACGGCGAGCTGACCTCGTTTCCGCGGGCCGTCCAGGCCAGGGACGACGAGATCGTGGTCTTCTCCTGGATCACCTATCCGTCCCGCGAAAAGCGCGACGAGATCAACGCCAAGGTCATGGCCGACCCGCGCATGCAGGACCCCGGGTGCCCGTTCGACCCCAAGCGGATGATGTTCGGCGGCTTCCGGTCGCTGGTCGCGTTCTAGCCGCCGAGCGCGCCGCCGGCTCCGGACCCGAAACGACGCCCGCGACATCGGCGGGCGGGCGCTCCCTCTCACCCCGAAAGGAGGCTTCCATGCCCCGCATCACCCCCTGCCTCTGGTTCGACACCCAGGCCGAAGAGGCCGCGACGTTCTACGCCTCGATCTTCAGGAACTCCTCGGTCGGCAAGATCACCCGCTACACCGACGCCCACTACCCCGGCGGCCCGGAAGCCCAGCCCGGCAAGGTGCTGACCGTGGATTTCGAGCTGGACGGCCAGAAGTTCACCTCGATCAACGGCGGCCCTGTCTTCCAGTTCTCGGAGGCGGTCTCGATGGTCATCGACTGCAAGGACCAGGCGGAGGTCGACTACTACTGGGACGCGCTGCTGGCCGGCGGCGGCCAGCCGTCCCAGTGCGGCTGGCTGAAGGACAGGTTCGGCTTCTCCTGGCAGGTCACGCCGGTCGAGCTCTACGACCTGGTGAACGACCCCGACCCGGCCAAGGCCAGGCGCGCCACCGAGGCCATGCTGAAGATGGTCAAGCTGGACATCGGCGAACTGAAGAAGGCCCACGCGGGCTGAGCCTGAGAGCCCTTGCCCCTGCCGGGGAAGGGAAAGCGGGTGCTTACCTCCCCCGCGAAGCGGCGGGAGGGGGACCGCGCGCCGAGGAGCGCGTGGTGGAGGGGGCGAGCGACAGACGCCGCGGTGCGACCGGCCCTGAGCACCAGCCGCGCACGGCCGGGAAACCCAGGTCGCCGCCTGCCCCCTCCACCAACCGCTCTTCGCTGCGCTCGGCGGTCGGGCCCCCTCCCGCCGCTGCGCGGGGGAGGTGAAGAGCGCGGCACGCTTCCGGCCCGCGGCGCCTGGCCGACTCTGAGCGCATGCGCCGGTCCTCGGATTCGGCTACCACTTGCGAAACCGCCGCTGAGCGCGGGACCGCAAGGGGAAAACACCAGTGACGACCAAGGCGACCTCGGCCCCCTCCCTCTGGACCAAGCTCGCCTACGGCTTCGGCTCGGTGGCCTATGGGGTGAAGGACCAGGGGTTCAACTACTTCCTGCTGCTGTTCTACAGCCAGGTGATCGGGGTCGACGCGCGGCTGGTGGGGCTGGCGATCACCACCGCCCTGGTGCTGGACGCGGTGTCCGACCCGATCGTCGGCTACTGGTCGGACAACCTGCGCTCCCGCTGGGGCCGGCGGCACCCGTTCATGTACGCCTCGGCGATCCCGGTGGCGGCGACCTACTTCCTTTTGTGGAACCCGCCGGCGTGGTCGCAGGGCCAGCTCTTCTGGTACCTGCTGCTGCTGGCGGTGCTGATCCGCACCTTCATCACCTTCTACGAGACCCCCTCCTCGGCGCTCGCGCCGGAGCTGACCGACGACTACGACCAGCGAAGCTCGCTGCTTTCCTTCCGCTACTACTTCGGCTGGACCGGCGGGAACTTCATGTCGGTGCTGATGTTCGTGGCGGTCTTCCCGCTGTTCGTGACGCCGACGATCCCCAACGGCCAGTTCAACCGCGACGCCTACGAGCTCTACGGGATCGTCGCCTCGGTGCTGATCTTCATCGCGGTGATCGTCTCGGCGGCCGGCACCCACTCGCGGATCGCGCACCTGAAGCCCCCGCCGCCGGCGCGCAGGATGAGCCTGGGGCTGATCTTCCGCGAGATCTTCGAGACCCTGGCCAACCGCTCGTTCGTCGCCCTTTTCGTGGCGGCCATCCTGGGCGCCGTCGCCACGGGGCTCTCGGCGGCCCTGGCCTTCTACTTCTCGACCTATTTCTGGGGGTTCACCTCCCAGCAGATCGGCTTCATCACGCTCAGCGTTTTCGTCTCGGCGGTGATCGGCTCGGTGATGGCGCCCGTCGTCACCCGCACCATCGGCAAGAAGCGCGGGGCGATGATCATCGGCCTGGTCGCCTTCCTGGGGGCGCCGACGCCGATCGTGCTGCGGCTCCTCGGCATCCTGCCCGGCAACGAGGACCCGATGGTGTTCTGGATCGTGATCCTCACCACCATGATCGACACCGGCCTGATCATCTGCTTCCAGATCCTGGCCTCCTCGATGCTGGCCGACCTGGTCGAACAGGCCGAGCTGAAGACCGGCCGCCGCTCGGAGGGCATCTTCTTCGCGGCCAACACCTTCATCAGGAAGGCCGTGCAGGGCTTCGGGGTGATCGCCGCCGGCTTCGTGCTCTCGGCGGCGGATTTCCCCACCGGGGCCGATCCCAGCCAGGTGTCCGACGAAGCGCTCTGGCGTTTCGGCGCCTACTACGTGCCCTCGATCCTGACGCTGTGGATGCTGATGATGGTCGCGATGGCGACCTACAAGGTCAGTCGCGAGAGCCACGAGGCGACGTTGCGCGAACTGGCCGAAGTCAAGGCCAAGGGCGAGAGCGCCGCGGAGATCGAAGGCCGGGCCTGAGGCGGTGGCGCAAATCCTCCCCCATGCAATGGGGGAGGATTTAGCGGGCGCTCAGCCTTTCGCGACCGCCTCGGCGTAGGCCGCCATCATCTGGCGCCACCCCTCCGGCTCGGGCAGCACCGGGAAGCTGTGGCGGGCCGGGGTCTTCGCCCACGGCAGGCCCTCGCCGACGAAGGTCTCCATGAACGGCTCGAACCACGAGGGATCGTCCAGCATGGTCGGGCGGACGTTGACGAACCAGTCCATGCCCTCGGCGCGGGTGAAGACCCAGCTCATGCAGTGGCCGCAGAAGTGGTGGTGCGCCATCGGCCCGTGCAGGCCGCCGATCACCGGCTCGCCGCTCAGCACCTCGAAGCCGTCGGCGGGCGCCATGATGGTCAGGGAATAGGCGCTGGAGCTCATCTTCTGGCAGCCGGTGCAGTGGCAGGCCGAGGTCAACAGCGGCGGCTTGGTGAGCCGGAAACGCAGCTGGCCGCAGCGGCAGCCGCCTTCGGCGGGGAGGGCGGGGGATTTCATCTCAAGGTTCTCTACGCCAGCGATCGCCCCAAGGGCCGTAACTCGAATAGGCGACAAACCAGAACGCAAAGCCGCTGGCGGCGCCAACAGCCGCGGCCTGGGCGATGATCACCAGGAATTCGAGCGGAAGGGCGCCCCGGTGATTTGGGATGGCCATGGTTATCCAGCCGCCCATGAACACAGCCCCCGCCAAGCCCCCGGCGGCAGCTGACCGTCCGGGCAATCTGCGGACGTAATTCCTTAGCAGCAGGAATGCAGGCAGCCCAACGGTCAGCATCGCGGGGGTGGAGATGAGGATCAGTGCGCCGCCCGCGACGAAAGCCGCGTCCGGCCAGAGCGATCCTCTCGCCATCAGCGCGTCCGTGGCCAACAGCGCCGTCGTGGCCACGGCGCTGGTCACCCAGGCCGCGACAAAGGCCAGGATCAGTCGGTAGATGTCCTGATCATCTCGGGTCATCGCCGAGAGTCTACAGTCACCGCCGCTCGATCACCATGCTCTGCACGGTGCGGCCGAACCAGCCCTTCTCGTCGCCCAGGCGGCCGAACGCCACCCCCGCGCCCGCGTCGCCGAGGTAGCTGTCGGCGTCCAGGCAGATCCAGTCGCCGACCGGCATGCGGGCCAGGTTCATGGTCATGTCGCCGTTGATGAAGCTCCACTGCGAGAAGTCCAGCCAGTTGGAGACGCCGTTAGGGAAGTCGGCCACCTGGGCGGCCTTCATCGAAGGCGTGGTCTCCTCGCCCTCGATGAACGCCCCGTCCCTGCGGAACCAGATGGCGGCCGGGCCGGGCTCGCGCCACGAGCCCCTCACCTCGCGCAGGCTCATGCCCCTGGTGAAGCCCGGGCGCGGGGCGAGGTCGAAGAGCGCCGCCGGCGTCTGGCCGGCGTCGGGCGGGGGCAGGTCCATCGGCTGCAGGGTCTCGGGCGGCGGCTCGACCGGTTCGACGCGCACCTTCTGCAGGCTGGCGCGGACCACCTCGACGCCGTTGGCCAGCAGGCGCGCCGAGCAGACCTGGATCTTGCGGCCCTCGCGGATCACCTCGGTCTCGATGTCGATGGGGCCGATGGGGACGGGCCGCAGCAGGTCCACGGTCAGGCGGGCGATGCGCATGGGGACGGCGGTGGGCAGTTGCTCGACCGCCCAGCAGATCAGCGCCGAGGGCGCCCCGCCGTGCTGCAGGCGCGGGTCCCAGGGGCCGGCGGCCTCGTCGGTGGCGATGGCGCGGGTGGGGCTGTCCATGGTGTAGACCGGGCCCATGACGGCTCCTCAGGCGTGATACCGGCGCTTATCTGGGAAGGCGCCGCCGCGGCAGGCAACAGGGCGGGCGGCGGGGCCCGCCCCCTCTCCCTCGAGGCGGGGGCCATGCGTGCGCTTGCCCCACTCCTCGCGCGCCCTTAGAGCTTGCCGACCTAGCGCCAAAGGGAGGCAAGCGATGGACGCCGTGGAAATGAAGGACCTGCCGGGCCTGGTGGGCACGGAGGTCGGCGTCTCCGACTGGGTCGAGATCAGCCAGGAGCGGGTCAACCAGTTCGCCGAGGCGACCGGCGACCACCAGTGGATCCACGTCGACGTCGAGCGCGCCACCCGCGAGATCGGCGGCCCGATCGCCCACGGCTACCTGACCCTCTCGCTGATCCCGTTCCTGGGCGCCGGCATGCTGCCGGTGAAGGGCGTCACGCGCGGCATCAACTACGGCTCCGACAAGGTGCGCTTCATCAACATGGTGCGTGTCGGCAAGCGGGTGCGGATGCGCCAGAAGCTGATCGGCGCCGAGCCCAAGGCCGGCGGCATGCAGATCAGGAACGAGTGCACCATCGAGATCGAGGGCGAGGCCAAACCGGCCTGCGTGGCCGAGACCATCTCGGTGATGTACGCCTGAGCGCGCTTCAGCCTTCTCCCGCAAGGGAAGAAGGGATGGCTCAACGCAGCGCCTTGGGGAACTTCGGCAACGCCTCGAACTGCCAGGGGACGTGCTCCAGCACCACCCGGGCGCCGGCAGCGGCGGCGAGCGCCTCGACCTTGTCCATGCTGGCCAGGGTCTGGGCGCGGTCGGTGTTGAAACGGGGGACGCGGCGGGGCTGGCGGTTCTCGTCGAAATGCCAGAGGTCGCCGGCCAGCAGCACCGGGCCGGCCTTGCGCAGCCGCACCAGCAGCACCGTGTGGCCGGGCGTGTGGCCCGGCGCCTGGACGATCGTCACCGAACCGTCGCCGAAGACGTCGTGGTCGCCCTCGCCCTCGATCAGGATGGTGTCGGCCGTCTCCAGGGCGGCGTAGGCGGCGAAGTCCCCGGCGGCGCGGGCCTGCGGGCGGAAGGCGTAGGCGCGCTCCTTGGCATCGACGATCCAGGTCGAGCCGGCGAACAGGCCGGCGCTTCCCATGTGGTCGAAATGGCTGTGGGAGACCGACAGGAACTCGATGTCGGCCGGCTTCAGGCGCAGGCGCTTCAACTGGTCCGCCAGCGGGCGCTGGAGGGTGAGCGTCTCGGTCCCCTCGACCACCGGGCGTTCGGCCGTCGCCGCCGGCAGGCCGGTGTTCCAGAGCAGGTCGCCCCTGGGGTGGCGGATCAGGAAGCAGGGAACCACCAGGGTGCGGGCCGCGCCGCGGTAGGCGCCGTCGTCGGCATAGCCGTCCGCATCGGTCGTGGCGATGCGCCCGCAGTCGATGGCGTAGAGCCGCACGTCCGGCGGGCGGCCGGCGGCGCGGGCGGCGGGCGCGGCCGCGAGGGCGGCGCAGATCGCCAGGGCGAGGGCGGGCAGACGCATGGCGGGGGCTCGCGGCGGCGGAAGCTTCAGCCTGCGCCCCGGCGGCGGCGATGTCACTAGCGGGCGGCGACCTGCAGGAAGGCGCGGCCGGCGGCGAAGTCGCCCACCTCGATATAGGCGCGGCGCACCTGGTCGGGGCGCCCGCGGCGGCTGAACAGGAACTCCACGGCCACCGCCTCGCGCGGGTCGAGGGCGGCGAGGCTGGCCGCCGCCGAAGCGGGGAAGCGGAAGGCGAGGGGGCGCTCGAAGCCGGCGGGCGTCAGGGCCTCGTCGGCGGGGGCGCGGGCCTCGGCCAGGACGGCGCGGGTGGCCGAGGCGGGCGGCAGGCGGCCGGCCAGCGGCGGACGCTTCGGCCCGTCGTAGCGGGCGAGCCAGGCGCGGCCGGCCCGCGCCGGGTCGCGCATGACCAGGCGGGCGGCGTAGGGCGCCTGCCCGTCGGCGAAGGCGGCGAGCGCGATCAGCTGGTCGCGGCCGGGGGTCCCGGCGAGGCCGAACTGCAGGCGGTCGAAGCCGAAGCGGGTGGATTGCGCCAGGCGCCAGCGCGGCTTGTTCGACGAGCGGTCGGCCTGCCAGCCGGCGATGTCGCCGGGGTAGCTGATGCGGCTCATCTTCGCATAGCCGTCGAAGGCCGAGCGCACGCGGCCGGCGGCGGTGGCGAGGTCGGGCGAGCGGCAGGCGGTGGCGGCGGCCTTGGCGCGGGCGCGCTGCTCGACGCCGGCCAGGGTGGCGGTGTCGACCCCGGAGCGCAGGGCCGCGCCGCGCGCCTGCGCGCCGGCGGCGGCCAGGGCGCTGGAGACCTGCGGGGCGAAGAGGTCGCAGCGGGCGTCCGCGGCGCTCATCAGGGTGCGCTCGTAGAAGAGATCGGCCGCCGAGGCGTGCGCCAGGGCGGGCGACAGCGCCGCGGCAAGGCCGAGGAGGATGTGGTGGTGGAGGCGCCCCATATGCGAGCCGATACGGCCGACGTCGTTGCCATCAGGTTAGCGGCGATTCATTGCGTGGTTCGAGACGCGGCTTCGCCGCTCCTCACCATGACTAAGGTGAGTGGCGTCTACAAATTTAGTCATCCTGAGG
>JADZBR010000177.1 GCA_020852035.1 Caulobacteraceae bacterium | reverse complement strand
GCTGGCGCGCCGCGAGGTCGGGTCGCCGGTTCGCCGTGGTCGACCCGGCGACGGAGACCGTGCTGGCCAGCGTCGCCGACGGCGCACCGGCCGATGGGCTGGAGGCCCTGGAAGCGGCGTCCGCCGCCGCGGCGGGCTGGGCGGCGACTTCGCCCCGCCGGCGCAGCGAGATTCTTCGCGCGGCCTACGACCTGATGACGGCCAGAGCCAACGCGCTGGCGATGCTCATCACCCTGGAGAACGGCAAGGTGTTGGCGGACGCGCGCGCCGAGATCGCCTATGCGGCCGACTTCTTCCGCTGGTACGCCGAAGAGGCGGTGCGGGCCGGCGGCGGCCTGGAGCGGGCGCCGGGGAGCGCGAACAACATCCTTGTCCGCCGTGAGCCCGTGGGTGTGGCGCTCCTGATCACGCCGTGGAATTTCCCTGCGGCGATGGTCACGCGCAAGGTCGGCCCGGCCCTCGCGGCCGGCTGCACCTGCGTCCTGAAGCCGGCCGCCGAGACGCCGCTCACCGCGTTAGCGATCGCCGAAATCCTGCAGGAAGCCGGGCTACCCGACGGCGTGCTGAACGTGGTGGCGACCTCCGAGCCGGGGCCGCTGGTCGAGGCGCTGCTGGACGATCCGCGCCTCCGCAAACTCTCGTTCACCGGCTCGACGGCGGTCGGGCGACGGCTCCTGGAGCGGGCGGCGCGGCGGGTGGTCAACTGCTCGATGGAGCTGGGCGGCGATGCGCCCTTCATCGTGTTCGACGACGCCGACCTGGACCGCGCGGTCGAGGGGGCGATGGCCGCCAAGATGCGCGGCGGCGGCCAGGCCTGCACGGCGGCCAACCGCTTCTTCGTCCACCGCGCCGTCTTCGCGCCCTTCGCCGAACGGCTGGCCGCGCGGATGGCGGCGGTCAAGCTGGGCGACGGCCTGGACGCGGACATCGCCTGCGGCCCGCTGACCACGGCCGCCGGGCGCGACAAGGTGCGCCGCCTGGTGGACGAGGCGATGGCCGGCGGCGCCCGCGCGCTGGTCGGCGGCGAAGCCTCGCCGGGGCCCGGCTTCTTCTCCCCGCCGACCGTGCTGGTCGATGCGCCCGCCGGGGCGGCGATCCTGCGCGAGGAGATCTTCGGGCCGGTGGCCGTGCTGTCGCCGTTCGACGACGAGGCCGAGGTCATAGGCCGGGCCAATGCGAGCGAACTGGGCCTCGCCGCCTATGTGTTCACCGGCGACCTGGCGCGGGGCCTGCGGGTCTGCGAGGCGCTGGAGTGCGGCATGGCGGCGCTCAACCGGGGTGTCCTCTCCGATGTCGCCGCCCCGTTCGGCGGCGTGAAGCAGAGCGGCCTTGGCCGGGAAGGCGGCCATGACGGGCTCCTGGCCTTCACCGAGCCGAAATACATCGCCGCCGACTGGTGAGGCTCAGTAGACCAGCGTCCCGCCGCCATCGACCACCAGGGTGACGCCGTTGATGAAGGAGGCGGCGGGGGAGAGCAGGAAGACGATCGCCCGGGCCACCTCCTCGGGCTGCCCCAGGCGGCCGAGCGGCGAGCGCTCGATCATCAGCAGGCCGTAGGCGCCGCTGGTCAGGTCGCCGATCCGGGGCGTGTCGATCACCCCGGGCGCCACGGCGTTGGCGCGATAGCCGCCCGCCGCCGACACCGCCTGGTGGCGGGTGACCCCGCCCACCGCCGCCTTGCCGGCCGCGTACCAGCCGTTCGACGGCCGCGAATTGCTGCCCGCCAGCACCGAGGGCGGCGGGCCGCCGGAGACCGCGCCGGCCACGGAAGCCACGTTCACGACGCTGGCGCCGGCCGGCAGGCCGCCGCTCGCCCAGGCGGCGGTGACCCGCTGCACGCTGCCGGCGGTCCGCGCCAGGCCCTCCTCGATGGTCAGGGGCGTGGCGCTGGGCGGGCCGGCGTTGTTGACCAGGTAGCCGATCGGCCCGACCGAGGCGCGCAGCTCGGCGAGGGCTTGCTCGACGGCCTCGGGATCGCCGGTGTCGAGCGGCAGGCCGACGAAGGCCGGGCCAAGGTCGAGGGCGGCCAGGCCCGCTTCGTTGATATCCACGCCGACCACCGTGAGCCCCTGGGCCAGCAGCAGCTTCGCCGTCGCCAGGCCGATTCCGCTGGCCGCCCCGGTGACCAGGGCCGTCGCGCCGGCCGGGAAGCCGAGAAAGTCGATACCCGCGCTCATTTCGTCCCTCTTTTCGGTGTATAATTATACTAATTCTAGGCGACGACCAACACCGGGGCGACCTCGGGCAGTCGATTCACCGGCGATGCGAAGACGGCCCGCCGCCGACCGCCGGGTGCTGTCAGTTCAATGCGAACCGGTCTCCGGTTGTCGCAGCTAGGGCAGGGGAGGCGGAGGGTTACGCCACGAGGGACCGCCACTCGGCGAGGGCGGCTGAGCTCACGCTGACCTATCGGCCGTCCTAGCGACTGACGCTATTCACGGCCTACAAGGAAGGCTTCAAGTCCGGCGGGTTCAATCCTTCCGTCACCGCGGCGGTTCCCCCGGGCTACGATCCCTCCTTCGGTCCGGAGCAGGCCCGCGGCGCCAAGACAGCGCGAGTCGCTCTCCATCACCCCGCGTCGCAGCGCGCCGGCAAGCTCGTCCGACCAGGTTCGCGCGCCGCCATCGCCGCGCGGCTCGCAATGGCTCGCTGCCGCAAGGAACCTCGAAGCGCGGCGCGATTGGCGATCGCCTCCGCCTCGAAGATTTCCGCCACATTGCAGCCTACCGGGAGCCTGCCCCGCCTCCGTCTGGCGGCGCGCTCACGTCTCAACGCGCTGTCAGGGGTAGTCCTGAAGTCCCAACACCCTCTTCGCATTTCCAGCGAGGAACAGTGGCTTCACCTCCGGAAGGAAGGGCGTGCCTTCGAGGTCCGCGAACACGCGTTCCCAACTGAGGCCAACCGAGTAGTAGCCCGCAAACATGACCTTCTCGCGCCCGCCTCTGTTGGCGAAGTCGATGATCGCCCTGGGGTACCGCTTCGGCGAGAACGCGCTGGTCGAGTAGTAGAGGTTCGGCCACTTTCTCATGAGCTTGACGGCCAGGTCCTCCCAAGGCTCGGCGCCATGACGCATGATGATGGTCAGGTCCGGGAAGAACCAGCAGACCTCGTCGAGCAGGTCGACTCTCTGCGGCGCCATGGGGATGCGCGGCCCAGGCACGCCAACGGTGACGAAGATCGGCAGGCTGAGTTCCGCGCACTTGGCATAGATCGGGTAGGCCCGCCGATCGTCGATCGGCACCTGCGGCGCGCAGAACGACGGTGCGAACGACACGCCCTTCAGTCCGACAGCGTCATGCAGCCTGGCGATTTCGCGCACCGCCTCCATGCCCCGGTTGGGATCGACCGTGGCCGTGGGCACGAAGCGGCTCGGGTGACGGCGCAACGCCTCGGCCGCCACGGGATCGGCGGATACCCGCTTGCAGCGTTGGCGTGACCGAGGCGATCCGGGCGTTGATCTTCTTGACGAGGGCCCGGCCGCCCTCGCTGAGGGTCACGTCGATCTGGCGCGCGTCCGTTGAGTTGCGGCGACGCTGCAGAAGGCCGCGGACTTCAAGATCGGCGATCAGCGCCCCGGTCGCGGCCTTGCCGATCCCCAGCGACCGCGCGATCTCCTTCTGATTGAACAGTCCGGCCCACTCGAGCTGCAGCAAAATGCCTGCTTCGTTGCTTGTCAGTCCCAGAGGCCTGAAGTGGGAGTTGTAGACTCTCAGAACCGAGCGGCTGACCAGATGCAGCACGAACTCAAACTGACGTTCCGGTTGGTGCGCGGGAAGGTCATCCCGACGGGATGCAGTCGTCGGTCCTGGACGCTTCAAAGTTGGCTTGGACGGCATGCCGACCCTCTAGCACAGCACCGTGTCTTCCCCCACGCTGATCACGGCTTTTCGATGGTCTTGGCGTCAAGGTCCGCTCTTCGGACCGATGCCAAGTACCGCTCCTAGCGCTCTGAAGCCTGATGTCGCGCCGCCTGAGGCGTGAACCTGCCTGTCCTGTGCTTACAGGCGGTCCAGCCGTCCACTAGTAGAGATCCGACTTGTAGTTCGCCTCCAGGCCGCTGGAGATCAGCTTGCGGTTGGCGGCGAGCCTCAAGAGCGTCGCCGTCGGTCCGCGGGCCTTGTTGAGCTTGATATGGGCCATGAAGACGGCGGCGGGGTCGATTCCCGCCGGCGGGCCGTCCGACCATGGCTCGGCGCGGGCCAGGGCCGGGCTTTGGCGAAGAAGAGGCGCGGCGCCTTCGATCACCGTGGCCAGGAGCGGCGTCTTGCCGTCGACCACGAAGCGGCTGCGCAGGCCCTCGTCGGTGGTGAGGTGGGCGCGGCCGGCGAAGGTCGCGACCTGGGCGGCGCCGGGGACCAGGGCGAGGGCGGCGACGCGGGGCTGTTCGATCATATTGCGGTACCCGAAGGCGAGGCGGTTGCCGGGCCGTTCGGCCAGAGTGGCGCGGCCGTCGGCCAGGTGGATCAGGAGGGCCGCGGGGTCGCCCTTGGGGCTGATATCGATGCGGCCCTCGGCATCCATAGTGGCCAGCGCCAGGAAGCGGGCGGCATTGACGAAGGCTTCGGCATCGGCCGGCGGCGAGGGCTCGGCGCCGCGCCAGAACTCTGATCGGATCAGCGCCTTGGCGCAGTGGACGAAGCATTCCTCGACGGCGATTTCCAGGTGGTTCGCCGTGACCGCGCGGATTCGGCCGTTGGCGCGCAGGGTCTCGCCGACGCCGGGGGCGAGGAAGAGCACGCCCGCGCCCTGGCCAGGCTCAACGGGGCCGAGGTCGTCGATGGCCTCCTGAGGCAGGGTCAAGGCGCCGTCTGCAGCGACGGTGGCGAAGCCGCGCGGGCCGCCGGCGACACTGACGCGCGGACCGTCCTTCGAACCGACGCCGATGAAGGCCAGCGGCGAGGCGGCGATCCATTGGCGGGCGGCGGCGTCGAGGTGGTCGATGATCTTCATCTTCACTGGCAGGCCGGCGGCGCCGATGCAGGCTTCCAGTTCGGGGACCGAGGCGATGGCGGTCATGCGGGTTCCTTGGCGGGCGCGGCTTGGGCGGCGAGGAGAGGGGTCACCTCGGCGGCGAACCGGGCGATGGACTCCAGCGTCGCCTGCCGCTCGCCGATCGCCTCCATGTAGAAGACCAGGCGCTGGGCGCCGGTCGCGGCGCGGAAGGCGGCGATCTGTTCGGCGATGCGGGCGGGCGGGCCGGCGATGGCGCGCTCGGCGACGCCGGCGGCAAGGACGCCGCGATCGGCCGGCTTGCCGTCCGGGCCCTTGTGACGGCCGCTGGCCTGCGGAACCGCCTCGTGGTCGCCGTCGACGAAAGAGGCATGCAGGGCCTGGCGCAGCTGTTCGCGACCGGCGGCCTCGTCGTCGGCGATGTGCAGGACGGCGGTGTGGACGTGCGCGGGCGGCTCTACGCCTGGCGGCAGGCGCTCGGCGTAGGCGGCCTCCACCTTGGCGCGGGCCTCGGCGGGGGTGGCGAAGTAGTGCAGCAGCGGCGCGCCGCGGGCGGCGGCCAGGGCCAGGGTGGCGGGCGTCGAGGTGCCGAGGACCAGTGGCGGGCCGCCGGCGGTGCGGGGGCGGGGGCGCAGCTCCACCGGCGGGAAGCCGAAGCGGCCGCCGAGGCCGGTGACGGCCGGCTTGTCCCAGGCGTCCCAGCAGAGGCGCGCCGTGGTCTCGATCTCCTCGTCCCAGCGGGCCTCCTCGACGCCGAAGGCCCGGAAGTCGAGCCGATAGCCGCCGCGGCCGATGCCGAAGTCGAAACGGCCGCCGCTGAGCTGGTCGAGGATCGCCGCCTGCTCGGCGAGCTGCAGGGGATGGTATTGCGGGGCGAGCGTCACTGCCGTGCCGACGCGCAGGCGCTCGGTGCGGCCGAGAAGGAAGCCGGCGAGGGCCAGGGCGCTGGAATTGATCCCGAAGGGAATGAAGTGGTGCTCGGTGACCCAGATGTCGTGGAAGCCCAGCACCTCGGCCTGCCGCACCTGCTCCAGGGCGAAGTCGAAGACGTCCGCGTGGGTGGGCGCCAGCCGCTCGCCGGTATTGATGAAGAGGCCGTAGGTGGTCATGCGGCGGGCCGGAATAGCGGAGGAGCCAGCCGGCCGCTGCGCGCCACATAGGCGTCCCACGCCGCGCCGAAGCGCTGGCGCATCATCGCCTCCTCGCGGGGCACGCGGATGAACCACATGGCGGCGAAGGCGGGGATCACGGCGAAGCCGCCGATCCAGTTGTGGATCAATAACGCCTGGCGAAGGCGCCCAGCCAGATGGCGGCGTACATCGGGTTGCGGATGCGGGCGTAGACGCCGCGGGTGACCAGTTCGTGCTGCTCGCGCACCTCCAGGCCGGGGCTCCAGTTGCGGCCAAGGTCGGTGTGCGAGCGCCAGAAGAGCCAGAGATAGGGGACGAGGAGGGCGACGCCGGCCCAGGTCGCCGCCGGCGGCAGGCGGTAGTCGAGCGCGTCGAACCAGGGCGTGGCGATGGCCAGGAACGGCAGCACCATGCTGGCCAGCCACATGCCGGTGAGCAGCACGCGCTCGGAGAAATCGTGGGCGTCGGCTTCCTGCACATTGGCTTGGTTGCGCGAGTGGTGCGGCATGCGGATCGCCAGCATGCCGGCGAAGCCCACGAGCCAGGCGGCATGGCCAGCCGTCAGGGGTTCGCCGAACCACCACCAGCAGATGGCGGCGACAGGGATGATCAGCATCATCCCGATCCGCATCGGCGAGCGGTGCAGGTTCTCCTTGGCCATGATCGCCTCCCTGTTCAGCGGAGCATGATTGCGAATAATTCGCAATAGCATAATATTTGTCCTGAGGCGCTGCTTATGGGAAGGTGTTCGGGGGAACGGCGAGGGGACTGACCGATGGCCTTGCAGACCTTCGTCCACGAGGTGGTGATCAACACCTACGACAGGAACTCGACCTACGAGATCGCCGCGGCCGACGCCTGCTGGACCGCCACCAAGGGCTACTGGGCGGCCGTGCGCCAGGCCTGGGACGCGGCCATCGCCGAGGTCCGCACCCTGATCGGCGGGCCGGCGCGCACCCGGCCGCTGGCGGCGCTGAAGTAGGAGTGGAGGCTACCGCCATCCGTGGCCCCGTGAACGGAATGGGAACTTACGCCGGTCGATCCGGGGTCGCCATCCTAAGTCCCGTCCTAAGTTCCGCCCTAAGCAATAGTGCGGCGAACCCGTGGCGGAAAGCCTAAGCCTACAAGGGGTCAGTGAGGCAAGGAGCGGAAGCCAGCGGGGGATGGATGGCGGTGAGAGAGGGATTCGAACCCTCGATAGGCTTTCACCTATACACGCGTTCCAGGCGTGCGCCTTCAACCACTCGGCCACCTCACCATC
>JADZBR010000176.1 GCA_020852035.1 Caulobacteraceae bacterium | reverse complement strand
CGCGGCTATGACGGCAACATCCTGGTCAACGCCATGTGCGTGGGCCTGGCCGACGCGGACAAGATCTTCTACTCGGCCGCGCCCGGCCCCGGCCTGGCGGTGGTCTATTTCGGCTCCAAGACCGGCCGCGACGGCATCCATGGCGCGACCATGGCCAGCGCCGAGTTCGACGAGGACAGCGACGAGAAGCGCCCGACCGTGCAGGTCGGCGACCCCTTCGCCGAGAAACTGCTGATCGAGGCGACGCTGGAGCTGATGGCCTCCGGCGCCGTCGCCGCCATCCAGGACATGGGGGCTGCGGGCCTGACCTCCTCCTCCGTCGAGATGGCCGGCAAGGGCGGCGTCGGCATCGAGCTGAACCTCGACGCCGTGCCGCAGCGCGAGACCGGCATGAGCGCCTACGAGATGATGCTGTCGGAGAGCCAGGAGCGGATGCTGGCCATCCTCAAGCCCGGCCGCGAGGCGGACGGCCAGCGCATCTTCGAGAAGTGGGGCCTCGACGCCGCCGTCATCGGCCGCACCACCGAGACCGGCCACCTCGTTTTGACCCACAAGGGCGAGACCGTTTGCGACGTGCCGCTGGCGCCCCTCTTCGACGACGCCCCGCTCTACGACCGGCCGTGGGTCGCGCCCGACCTGCAGCAGCCGATCCGCGGCGCCGACCTGCCCGCCCCCGCCGGCTGGCCCGAGGCGGTGCTGAAGGTGCTCTCCTGCCCGGACGTGGCCTCCAAGCGCTGGCTCTGGGAGCAGTACGACCGCCACGTGATGGCCGACACCCTGGAGGACAGCGCCACCGGCGCCGACGCCGGCATCGTGCGCGTGCACGGCACGAAGAAGGCCCTGGCGGTGACCAGCGACTGCACCCCCCGCTACGTCCAGAACGACCCCTACGAGGGCGGCAAGCAGGCCGTCGCCGAAGCCTGGCGAAACCTGACCGCCGTCGGCGCCGAGCCCATCGCCATCACCGACAACCTCAACTTCGGCAACCCCGAGCGTCCGGCCATCATGGGCCAGATCGTGCGCGCCATCGAAGGCATGGCCGAGGCCTGCGCGGCGCTCGACTTCCCCGTCGTGAGCGGCAACGTGAGCCTCTACAACGAGACCAACGGCGTCGCCATTCCGCCCACGCCCACGGTCGGTGGCGTGGGATTGTTGAAGGATTCCAAGGTCCACGCGGACTTTTCTTCAGTCCGCAAAGGCGATACTCTGATCCTGATCGGCGAGACCAAGGGCGAGCTCGGCGCCGGCCTCTACCTGCGCGAGGTCCTCGGCCGCGAGGACGGCGCCCCGCCGCCGGTCGATCTGGCCGTCGAGCGCCGCAACGGCGATCTGGTGCGTAGGCTGATCGCGGGCGGGAAGGTCAGCGCCTGCCACGACCTCGCCGACGGCGGCCTGGTGATCGCCGCGGCCGAGATGGCGCTGGCCTCCAACGTCGGCCTGGCGCTCGACGCGCCGCAAAGCCCGCTCGGCGACCTCTTCGGCGAGGATCAGGCGCGTTATCTGGTCGCCACGCCCGACGCCGACGCGGTGCTCGCCGCGGCCAAGGCCGCCGGCGCCCCGGCCGCCCGGATCGGCGCGGCCTCGGGCGCCGGGCTCAGCGTCGCCGGCCTCATCGACCTGCCGCTGGAGCGCCTGCGCGCGGCCCACGAAGGCTGGATGCCGGCCTATATGGAGGGCTGAGCCCTGCAGCTGCTCGTCAACATCGACGTGCCGGACCTGAAAGCCGCCGAGGCCTTCTACACCGCCGCCTTCGACCTGACCGTCAGCCGCCGGTTCGGCAAGGTGATCGAGCTCTCCGGCGGCTCGGCCCTGATCCACCTGCTGGAGAAGGCCGAAGGCACCAACGGCGCCGACGACGACCCGCGCTTCTATGGCCGCCACTGGACGCCGCTGCACCTGGACCTGATCGTCGAGGACGTGGAGGCGGCGCTGCTGCGCGCGATCCAGGCCGGCGCGAGCGTCGAGCAGGACCCGACCGAACACGCCTGGGGCCGCATCGCCATGCTGGCCGACCCCTTCGGACACGGGTTCTGCCTGATCGAGTTCCTCGGCAGGGGCTACGACGAGCTGACGTGATCCCTCTCCCCTTGCGGGAGAAGGTGGCCGGCGGAGCCGGTCGGATGAGGGGTCGATGATGATCGCCGCATCGAAGGCGCATCGGCCAGACGGAGGCGGATCGTTCTGAGCGACCCCTCATCCGGCGCTTCGCGCCACCTTCTCCCGCAAGGGGAGAGGGATGACTAAGCCGCTTCCGCCGGCGCGTTCGGGTCGTAGCTGAGAATCGGGGCCAGCCACCGCTCGGCCGTGGCGAGGTCCCAGCCCTTGCGGCGGGCGTAGTCCTCGGCCTGGTCGCGGTCGATGCGGCCGACGCCGAAGTAGTGCGCCTGCGGGTGGGCGAAGTAGAGCCCCGAAACCGACGCCGGCGGCCCCATCGCGAAGCTGTCGGTCAGCTCGATCCCCGCTGCAGAAGTCGCGTCCAGCAGCTTGAAAAGCGTCGCCTTCTCGGTGTGGTCGGGCTGGGCCGGATAGCCGGGCGCCGGGCGGATGCCGCGGTATTTCTCGGCGATCATCGCCTCCACGTCGAACGGCTCGTCCGGGGCGTAGGCCCAAAGCTCGGTCCGCACCCGCCGGTGCAGCGCCTCGGCGAAGGCTTCGGCCAGCCGGTCGGCGAGCGCGGTGCAGAGGATCGCCGAATAGTCGTCGCCGGCGGCCTTGAAGGCGGCGGCCCGCTCCAACTCGCCGTGGCCGGCGGTGACGGCGAAACCGCCGATATAGTCCGCCCCCTCGCCCACCGGCGCGATGAAGTCGGCCAGGGCGACGTTCTTGCCGTCGCCCGACTTGGGCATCTGCTGGCGCAGGCTGTGCAGCCGCGCCAGTTCGGCGGTGCGCGTCTGGTCGGTCCAGACCACGACGTCGTCGCCGTCGGCGTTGGCCGGCCAGAAGCCGACGACGCCGCGCGCCTCCACCCAGTTCTCGGCGATCATCTTCGCCAGCATCGCCTGGGCGTCGCGGAAAAGGTCGCTGGCGGCCTCGCCGACCACGTCGTCCTGCAGGATGTCAGGGTAGTGGCCGACCAGCTCCCAGCTGGCGAAGAACGGCGTCCAGTCAATATGTTGCGCCAGCTCCTTCAGGTCATAAGGCGCGAAGGCGCGCGTGCCGAGGAAGGTCGGCCTGGGCAGGTCCGAGGCCGCCCAGTCGATGGCCAGCCGGTTGGCGCGGGCCTTGGCGAGCGGCAGGCGGTTGCGGTTGTCCTGGCCGCGCGCGTACTGGGCGCGGACCTTGACGTATTCCTCGCGGGTCGCCGCCTCGATCTTCGCCCGGTCGGCCGAGAGCAGGCCCGAGACCACGCCCACGGCGCGGCTGGCGTCCACCACATAGGTGGTGGAGCCGGCGCGATAGGCCGGCTCGATCTTCACCGCGGTGTGGGTGCGACTGGTGGTGGCGCCGCCGATCAGCAGCGGAATGTCGAAGCCGCGCCGCTGCATCTCGCCGGCCACGAACACCATCTCGTCCAGCGAGGGCGTGATCAGGCCCGAGAGCCCGATGATGTCCACACCGTGGGCTTGAGCCTCGTCGAGGATGCGGTCGGCCGGGACCATGACGCCCAGGTCGATGACCTCGTAGTTGTTACACTGCAGCACCACGCCGACGATGTTCTTGCCGATGTCGTGGACGTCGCCCTTGACGGTGGCCATCAGGATCTTGCCGGCCGCCTGGCGCCCGCCGCCGTCCTTCTCGGCCTCCATGAACGGCATCAGCCAGGCCACCGCCTGCTTCATCACCCGCGCCGACTTCACCACCTGGGGCAGGAACATTTTTCCTGAGCCGAAGAGGTCGCCGACCACGTTCATCCCGTCCATCAGCGGGCCTTCGATGACGTGCAGCGGGCGCTCGGCGGCGAGCCTGGCCTCTTCGGTGTCGGCGTCGATGAACTCGGTGATCCCGTGCACCAGGGCGTGGCTCAGCCGCTCGGCCACCGACAGCTCGCGCCAGGCCAGATCGACGACCTTGGCCTTGCCCTTCTCGCCCTTGTACTTCGGCGCGAGGTCCACAAGCCGCTCGGTCTGCGCCCCGCCGCCGCGGTTGAGGATGACGTCCTCCACCGCTTCGCGCAGCTCCGGCTCGATGTCGTCATAGACCGGCAGGTCGCCGGCGTTGACGATGCCCATGTCCATGCCGGCGTTGATCGCGTGGTAGAGGAACACCGAGTGGATCGCCCGGCGCACCGGCTCGTTGCCGCGGAAGCTGAACGAGACGTTCGAAACCCCGCCCGAGACCCGCGCATAGGGTAGCAGTTGCTTGATGCGCCGCGTCGCCTCGATGAAGTCGACGGCGTAGTTGTCGTGCTCCTCGATCCCCGTCGCCACGGCGAAGATGTTCGGGTCGAAGATGATGTCCTCGGGCGGGAAACCGACCTGGTCGACGAGGATGCGGTAGGCCCGCTCGCAGATGGCCACCTTGCGGTCGGCGGTGTCGGCCTGGCCGACCTCGTCGAAGGCCATCACCACCACGGCGGCGCCGTAGCGCAGGCATTTGCGCGCCTGCTCCAGGAACTCGGCCTCGCCGGCCTTCATGCTGATCGAATTGACGATCGCCTTGCCCTGGACGCAGCGCAGGCCCGCCTCGATCACCTCCCACTTCGAGGAGTCGATCATGATCGGCACGCGGGCGATGTCCGGCTCGGCGGCGATCAGGTTGAGGAAGGTGATCATCGCCTGCTTCGAGTCGAGCAGGCCCTAGTCCATATTGACGTCGATGACCTGCGCGCCGGCCACCACCTGCTGCCGCGCGACGGAGAGCGCGGCGGCGAAGTCCCCCTCGACGATGAGCTTCTTGAAGCGGGCCGAACCGGTGACGTTGGTCCGCTCGCCGATGTTGACGAAGGTGGGGCGCATGGAACTCTCGAAAACTACTCCGCCGCCGGCCGCAGGAGCGCCGGCAGGCCGTCAATGGAGACCGCGTTGGACTCGTAGCGGCGCTCGGCCCATTCCTCATACGGCCGGTGATCGACATGCCGGCGCAGCTGGTCGCGCTCGCCCTTGAACTCGTAGAACGGAATGCCCCAGCCGCAGCTGTCGGCGATGCGGGTGATCTCGACCTCGATCACCGCCCGCGCCCGCTCGAAGCCCGGGAACCAGGCCAGCTTCTCGGCGAAACCGGCGTCGCCCAGCGTGGTCGCCCGCCCCTCGCCGTAGAGCCGCAGGATCAGCGGCGCGCCCTCAAGAGCGCAGAACATCAGGGTGATGCGGCCGTTCTCGCGCACGTGCGCCAGGGTTTCGGCGCCCGAGCCGCCGAGGTCGAGGTAGGCGACTTTGCGCCCACCCAGGATGACGAGGCTGTCGTAGCCCTTCGGCGAGACGTTCACATGCCCCTCCGCGCCCAGCGGGGCGGTGGCGACGAAGAACATCCTCTGCGCCTTAATGAAGGCGAGCAGCTTGTCGTCCAGGCGGTCGAAAACCTTGGCCATCAGCGCACCCCCATCAGGCGTAAGCGACCCAT